>JALYQJ010000036.1 GCA_030855875.1 Acidobacteriota bacterium | reverse complement strand
TTTGCCCAACGCCAGTTGTCAATCGAGAGTTTCAAAGCGGCGTAGGTTTCCGTGTTGGAATTCGCGGCGACGTTCTCTTCGGCGCGATAAGCCGGAAATTTTTTCTTGTCAATTTCGCCGTCGCCGTATTGTCCGCGAACGGCTTTGTGCAGCACATCTTCGGGCGTGAAAGGCTGAATCGCCTGCAAAATCTTCGCCTGTTCGTCGCGCACCGCGTCGGCTTCAAACGAAACGGGCGGCTCCATCGCGGTTAAAGTGACAAGCTGAAAAATATGATTCGGAATCATATCGCGCAACGCTCCGGCGGTATCGTAATAACCGCCGCGCGCTTCGACACCGAGCTTTTCCGCAACCGTAATTTGCACGTGGTCAATATAATTTCGGTTCCAAATCGGTTCAAAAATGCTGTTGCCGAAGCGAAAAACTAAAATGTTTTGGACGGTTTCTTTGCCGAGATAATGGTCAATTCGATAGATTTGCCTTTCGTCGAGAATTTTCAGAAGCTCGGCGTTGAGATTAACGGCAGATTCCAAATCGCGTCCGAACGGTTTTTCATAAATAAACCTGCGCCAGTGTCCGTCTTCCTCTTTTCCGAAACCGTTTTTATGTATTTTTTCGGTCACATTGGCGAAAAGCTGCGGCGGCGTGGCGAGATAATAAAAAAAGTTTTCCGGTATGTCGTGAGTTTTACAAACTTCAGCGAGAATTTTTTTCAAATCTTTGAAAAGCTGTTTATCATCGTCGAAATCGCCGCCGGTGTAAAAAGTCCGTTCCTGAAACCACTTGAGCAGATTTTTATCAACATCTTTGCCGACAAACTCCAACAAATCAGCGTTAATTTTACTCCAAAAATCAACTGTTTCGAGTTCCTGCCGACCGACTCCGACGATGGCGAAGTTTTCGGGTAAAAATCCTTGTTTGGCAAGATTATAAAGCGCGGGAAAAAGTTTGCGTTTGGTTAAATCTCCGGTCGCGCCGAAAATCACCATCACGCACGGATCGGCGGTTTTGTGGATTTCGCTCATATATTATTTTTCACAGATTAACACAGAAGAGGGCGGTTCGGAAAAGATTTGACTGACAAAAAACGCAATTAAAATTCAAATTTTTCAAATTGACGCTTTGAAATCGGCGGATTAAATTTTTCTAAATTTCCAATTGTTCCCGAAGTTCGAGTTCGCGCCGGTTCATCTCGCCAGCATCGGTTTCGTGGTCGTAGCCGCAAAGATGCAGAATGCCGTGCAGAATCAATTGTTTGATTTCACTTTCGAGCGACAAATTGTTTTCCCGCGCCTGTCGTTCGGCTTGTTCGACGGAAATTATTACGTCGCCTAAATTATCAATTTCCAAATCGTATTCATCGGCTTCAAACGGAAATGATAAAACGTCGGTCGTCGAATTTTTCGAGCGAAAATTCTTGTTCAGTTCGAGCATTTTGCGGTCGGAAACGAAGGCGATTGTCGCGGATTTGTTTTCGGTTTCTGGGATTATTTCAATCGTTTTGACAGCAAATTCTTCGTAAGTCTGTCGAACTATCTTGAATTTGCGCTGATTATTGACAATTTCAATCATCGCTCGCGGATTAAAAATTTCTTCGATTGTCGCGGTTGTCGCTGTTTTCTTCATTCAAAGTGTGCGCTTCGTAAGCCCGGACAATCAACTGCACGAGTTTATGGCGGACGACATCACGGTCATTAAATTGAATAAACTCGATGCCTTCGATATTGGCGAGAATCATCTCGGCTTCTTTCAAACCGCTTTTTTGTCCGCGCGGAAGATCAATCTGCGTTTTATCGCCGGTGACGACGGTTTTTGAACCGAAACCGATGCGCGTCAAAAACATTTTCATCTGCTCGCTCGTCGTGTTTTGCGCTTCGTCGAGGATGATAAATGCATCGGAAAGCGTCCGACCACGCATAAAAGCAAGCGGTGCAATTTCGATGATTCGTTTTTCGAGCATTTTCGTGACGCGCTCGTTATCAACCAAATCAAACAGCGCGTCGTAAAGCGGGCGCAA
>JALYQJ010000001.1 GCA_030855875.1 Acidobacteriota bacterium | reverse complement strand
CCGTATTTATCGGCTTGCCTCCAGACGGTTTCGGATTGCGGCTCGACCCCGGCAACGCCGTCGAAAACGCAAACCGCGCCGTCAAGAACTCTCAAAGAGCGTTCAACTTCCATCGTAAAATCAACGTGACCCGGCGTATCAATGATATTAATACGATGCTCGACACCGTTACGCTTCCAGAAACAGGTCGTGGCAGCAGAAGTAATCGTAATTCCGCGCTCTTGTTCCTGTTCCATCCAGTCCATCGTCGCCGTTCCTTCGTGAACTTCGCCGATTTTGTGGGAAACACCCGTGTAAAACAGCACACGCTCGGTTGTCGTGGTTTTACCCGCGTCAATGTGCGCCATAATGCCGATGTTTCTAAATTTGTCTAAGCTAATGTTTGCCATACTTCTTTGGTTTTTGGACTTTGGCTTTTGGTCTTCGTTTTTTGAATAATTACCCCGAAGACCAAAGACCGAAAGCCAAAGACCGATTTACTAAAATCTGTAATGCGCGAACGCCTTGTTCGCTTCCGCCATTCGGTGAACGTCTTCGCGTTTCTTTGCCGCGCCGCCGCGATTGTTGGTTGAGTCGAGAAGTTCGCCGACCAATCTGTCCTGCATTGTTTTCTCGTTACGTTTCCGCGCATTCGTCACGATCCAGCGAATTGCCAGCGTGTTGCGGCGGTCGCGCGTGACTTCAATCGGAACCTGATAAGTCGCGCCGCCGATGCGTCGTGATTTAACTTCGAGCGTCGGAGCTACCGTATCCAACGCTTTTTTGAAAATTTTCAAAGGTTCTTCGCCGGTCTTTTGAGCAACTTTGTTCATCGCGCCGTAAAAAATTTCTTCGGCGACCGACTTTTTACCCTGCCACATCAAACCGTTAATAAATTTGGTGACGACCACGCTGTTGTAAATCGGGTCGGGCAACACTTCTCTTTTTCCTGCAACTCTTCTTCTTGGCATATTTTTAAGTTTGAGAATTCAGAATTCAGGATTCAGGATTGAAGAATCCTAAATCTTAAATCTTAAATCTTAAATTATTTCTTCTTAGCTGGTGCGGCTGCTCCGCCTTTCGGACGTTTCGCGCCGTATTTTGAACGCGCCTGATTGCGATTGGCAACACCCGATGAATCGAGCGTTCCGCGTATAACGTGATAACGAACGCCCGGCAAATCCTTGACGCGACCGCCGCGAATCAAAACAATCGAGTGTTCCTGCAAATTATGTCCGATGCCCGGAATATAAGTTGTCACTTCGATTCCGTTAGTCAGGCGAACACGCGCTACTTTTCTCAAAGCCGAGTTCGGTTTCTTCGGCGTTTGCGTATAAACGCGAGTGCAAACACCGCGCTTCTGCGGATTTGCCTGCAACGCCGGACTCGCCGTTTTATATTTCACCGCTTGGCGACCTTTGCGAACTAATTGGTTAATCGTTGGCATTTGTTTCTCTTCTCAACTCTCTTTAAAAGGCAAAAGAAATCTTTTACCTGACTCTTGCCGAAAAAATATTCCGGCAGTTAGCAACAAGTGATTACTTGATGTTCTATTCGATTAATTAAACTTTAAATTAAATTGTTTCCGGTTTCAACTTTGCTGTAGCGTGGCTTTTATATGATATGTTCAATATGCCGCAAGCCGTTGGTTCGGCTGTTTTACGCTACAATTCCTGCTGTCAACCTTCAAAAATCTTCGGTTCAACACTTTATCAGTATTGAACAGTAAATCTGGACGGCAATGTCCGAAACTTCAGATTCTATGAAACTGCAAAAACTTTGTCAAGCGCGGTGCGGCAGTAATTTTGTTGATTTGTTTTTATTATGTAGAGTGTCCGGCTAATGCCGGCGAGGTAAAAAGATGTAGCTTTTACGCTGCAATTTGCCTGCGCTACTGAAGAACGGATTTTGAAGCGGCGATTTGAGCAATAGCCTGCAGCTCTGGAGATTTTACCTGATTAACTTGTATTTGAGAGTTTAACCAATCAATTTTTGCAAGCAGCATAAAAGATTTTTCAAAGCCGTTTTTATATAAATACTCGGCGTGATGCGCCGTGCGTCCGGGAATTTTGATATTTATTTCAAAACTGTCTTCCCGAAAATCGGAAACGCTGTTAAGCGCTTTCAAAGCGTCAATAAATAATAGCTGTCCTTTGGTTTTATCATCCGGTAAAACCAAAGCCGAGAGCGTCAAAAAACCTTTGGCTTTAAATTTTTTGTCATCAACGGCATCCAGGTTTTTGTCTGCCTGAAGCAGATAATCGGCGAATAAATCTTTTCGCTGTTTTTGCGAATCCAACGCATACAGAGCTTTGACATATAAAAATGCCTTTATTTGCTTGTCGGAAATTCTGTAGATTCTTTTTTCAAACTCTTCCCATTCGTTCTGCTCAATCATCAAAAGACCGGCGCGAGTATTAATTAATAAGTTTAATGAATCTTTTATTTCACTGACTGAAACGGTTAATAGTTTGCTTTCCGCTTCGGCGAACTTTCGCCTGTCTATCAGCCGTAGAATTCCTTCTATCGTATAATGTAATTTTTCTTTCGGGTCATTCGATTTTTCAGCCTTTTCAAAATCTTCCGTGCCGTCGCCAAGTCCGAGCGGATTGTTATTCGACGCGGTTCTTTCGGCATAATTCGTTAAGTCATCGATAAGTTTGCGGCTTAGTCCGGCATTTTCCGCGAGCAAAGTTAAACTGGCTTCAAAACCGTCCGAAATGTCTTGTATTCTTAGATTGTAAAGCCGATTATAGGCTTTTAATTTTTTATTCAGGAAATATGCCTGCAATAAACCGTCCGGCGTATTAAAATTTCCGCCCGATTGATTTTGCAATCGTGAATTTAAAAAGTTTTGATATGCGGAAATAAAACCAACAACGGATTTCCTTTCAAAATCTTTCGCGGACAGATTGACGGGAGTTGTAAAAATGAAAAAATCATCGGTTTTATTCTCCTGCAACAACGGCAATATCAAAATAGGTTCGTTAAAAGCATAAATGCTGAGGTAAACGGCATCTCTTGATTTGTAAAACGGTTTGGCGGAAAGGTTGAAAAGTGCTTGACGATAAAGATTATCCGCCAGAGCCGGATTCTTTTTTTTCAAGTCGAAAAGGTATTGCGGAAATGAAACCGGAATCCCGAATTCAATAATTTTGCCAACCAGATTTACCGATTGCTCAATATCGAATCCCTCGCCTTCCTGCGCCATTTTCAATTTTTCATTCAGATTATTTTCACCGGAAATTTGCGTATCTTTGAGTTTGAAAAATTTCTCTTGGAGTTTATCGGCGGATTTTAAATCATTTTTGGCAACGGCGCGAAGCAGTATTCCGATTGCGCGATTCAGATTTCCTATTTTTTGTTTGGCATCATCGGGCTTATTTAAAGATTCGATGATAGATTCATAATCGGAAATAAAATTATTTGTCGCCGCCAAAAGTGAATCTTGCGCGAAAGATTCGTCATATTTCCAAAGGATTTTTGACGCTTCGGCAACAATATATGCTCTTTGCCCGACATCATCTATTGATTTCGCGCCGCGCAGAACATCTTTCAGGCTAAAAATTGCCTGCTCGATTATAAATTGCCGCTTTTGTTTTTCATCATCAGTCGGATTGACTTTGACTTTAGGTTTTTGCTGAGAAAATAAACTCGTGGCGGAAAAGACGATGAGAAAAACGACAAACATTGAGCGGAAATGTTTTTGAATTGAAATCATAAAATCCTCAATTTAACGCATAATGATTCTCTGCTTTCTCAATTCTTCAGTCAACACTTTTTTCTTGGCGAAAACTATCATTTCTCTTGACCAGGCTTTTTGGCTTACGCTTTATCTTCACATTGTTTGCGGTATTCGGTCGGTATCCTGTCGTATTTTTTCTTGAAATCGCGGGTGAAATGGCTGTCGTCGGGCATTCCGACTTGATAACTGATCTCGTTTACCCGGTCGAAAGTTGTTTCGAGAAGATCACGCGCCTTTTCCAGACGCAATTCGCGCACGCAAGCCAGCGGAGAAATACCGAAGTGAATTTTGAACAGCTTTTGCAGATGCGGCGCGGATAATTCGACGTAATCAGCCATTTCTTCGATTGTCTATTGATGCTGAAGGTTATCGAGAATTCGTTTTCTCAAATAAAATATTCTTCCGTCCATTGTGGGAGACTCCTTGAAAAATATCGATTTCAGGCGAGTATAATATTCCCAAGTTGTTTATTGCAAAATTTTTTGATTAAATCTTGTGTTTATTTAAATGCTAATTTTTAAAGGCGATTTTTTATATTATGACGACAAAATTTGAAGATTATTTGAACGTATTCAACGAACAAGATTGGCTTACGGCAATCGAAAAACTGCTGCCCGCGATTCATCAGGTTGACCGAAACGCCGTGCAGATTTGGTTTCGCTTTTATCCTTTGGAGCTTTTTCGCTATCTGCAAAATGCGGAAGATAAAGAGAAAGCCGCGCAAAAATTCGTTTTGCAGGGCGATTACGAACTAAAAGATCAGATTGATCGGTCGCACCGATTTCTTTACGGACATCGTTTCTGGACGGAAACTAAAGCGGAAATCGAACAACTCGCCGCATCATTCAGCGGTGAGAATGTCGAGTTGAGCGCGGTCATCGAAAGCGTCGCGCAAAGAGTCGCGGAGAAATCGAAGGTTGATAAATCTTTGACGACGGCAATCGCGGCAGTCGGTTTGATGACGCTCGTTCAAGTTGGTTTTGAAGATTTCAAAAATGCGAAAGGCGAAACCGAAAAACCGAAAGGTCTTTCAACAAAATCGCCCGATCAAATCGTCAAGGAACGATTAAAAGACGATTCGCAGGGGATTTTGGGTTTCCTCAAAACGGTTGATAAAAAGTTTACCGTCACTTACGACGAAACCGCTTCCGACGCGAAATTTCAGATCATATACGACGAAGAACTCGCTACCGGCTCTGCCCGTAACCAATCGAAGAATTGGAAAGAAACGGACGAACGATGTTGGGAAGGCGTGATTCCGGTCGAGTGCCGTTCGGCGGCGTGCGGAACTTGCTGGGTCGGCATTTTGGACGGAGAAGAAAAACTCTCGGAAGTGTCGCGTTTGGAGAGAAAGCAAATGAAGGTTTTCGGCTATAATCAGCCGGCTAACAGTAAGCCGTTTCTGCGCCTTGCGTGTCAGGCGAAATCATACGGCAATGCAACGGTTGTTATTCCACCGTGGAACGGAGTTTTCGGTAAAAAAATTTACGGCGTGGAAGATGTCGAACTCGAACCGGCGACGACTTCGGCGAAAAAACTGCGCGAAACCGTAACCGACGCGGCGAAATAATCAGTTTGAAATAAGAAAGAAAAAAATAAGGAAGAAATAGAACGCGGATTTACGTTGATTCGGTAGATTTGCGCGGCTTTCTATAAAATTATATCTGCCAATCTACTGGATCGGCGTTAATTTTTATCTTAACTTTGTGTCTGAAGCGAATCAAAAATCGAAGTTTCCGCCGGTAGTTTTGATTTTGTTCGCCGTTCTCTTGTGGAGTACCGGCGGACTTTTTATCAAGCTGACGACGCTCGACGCTTTTGCCGTCAACTGCGGGCGTTCGCTTTTCGCCGCCATTACGGTCGCGGT
This sequence comes from Acidobacteriota bacterium, assembly GCA_030855875.1. Classification (GTDB taxonomy): domain Bacteria; phylum Acidobacteriota; class Blastocatellia; order Pyrinomonadales; family Pyrinomonadaceae; genus SXVE01. Next base: position 3,179 of record JALYQJ010000001.1, on the reverse strand, counting down.
TTTTACATATAGAAAAGGCTTAAAATTAGACAGATTTACGCTTTTGTCCGCGTTTCTTTACGCCGGAACTTTGACGAGTTTTGTTTACGCCAACAAAACGACGACTGCTGCTAACGCGATTTTTCTGCAATACACCGCGCCGATTTATATTCTGATTTTGTCCCCGTTTATCTTGAAGGAAAAATTTCGTTTCCCGGATTTGATTACGGTCGTTATATGTCTGGCGGGTATGAGTTTGTTTTTTCTCGAAGATCAAGGCGCGACCGGCAGCAATCTCGCTTCAAATGTTTTCGCCGGCAATATCGCCGCGCTGCTTTCCGGCGTTTTTTTCGGTTTATATTTTATTCTTCTGCGTCATCCGCGCACGCTCGAAAACAGAAATCCCGCGCTTTCCGTGTTTTACGGAAATATTCTGATCGTCCTTTTTATGCTTCCGCTGCTCGCGCAAAATCCGCCTGCGCCGACTTTTAATGACATTTCGGCGATTTTGTTTCTCGGAATTTTTCAAATCGGCATCGCTTACGTTTTGTTTACCAAAGGCGTAGCCGAAGGTGTTCGCCCGCTCGACGCGAGCATTATCGGTTTTGTCGAACCGCTGCTCAATCCGGTTTGGGTTTTTCTATTCGCCGGTGAAAAGCCTTCCAACTGGGCAATTCTCGGCGGCGCGATTATTATCACCGCAATCGCCGCGCACACTATTTTTAATAATCGAAATAAATTCAAACGGGAAAAATCAACCTAATAATAACGTCAGTTCGGGACAAACAAGAAAAGCTAAGAATAGCCACAAAAAGGCACAAAATTCACGAAAAGAAAGATTGTTTTTAACTCTTCCTTTTGCGCTTTTTGTGCCTTTTTGTGGCTATTACATTTTATTTTTGCTTATCCCGAACTGACACTAATAAAAACTAAATTACCCGAGCCGACACCGAACAACGATTTCCCGAACGACCTTTAATTTTTGTTATATTGTGATAAACTTGTCGAATATTTGTGAAACGAATCTTATTTTTTCGTTTATAATTCCATAAAATACAACAATTTTGGAGAATCTTTTAATATGATAAATTTGAATATTCCGTCGAATGTCACAAACAAACAATTAATCGGCTGGGTTACGGAAATGGCGGAGCTTTGCAAGCCTAACGATGTCGTCTGGTGCGACGGTTCGCAGGAGGAATACGACCGACTGTGCGAAGAGATGGTCGAAACCGGAACATTCATTCGTCTTAATCCTGAAAAACGCCCCAATTCATTTTTGGCGCGCTCACATCCGAGCGATGTCGCGCGCGTCGAAGACCGGACTTATATTTGTTCGAGAAGTAAAGGCGATGCCGGTCCGACGAATAATTGGATGGAACCGCGCGAGATGAAAACCACTCTCGCCCCGCGTTTTGACGGCTCGATGCGCGGCAGAACGATGTATGTCGTGCCGTTTTGTATGGGACCGATTGGTTCGCCAATTTCGCAGTTCGGCGTTCAGCTTTCTGATTCGCCGTATGTCGTCGTCAATATGAAACTGATGACCAGAATGGGAACGCAGGCACTCGACGCACTCGGCAACGGCGATTTTGTTTATTGTCTGCATTCGGTCGGAATGCCGCTCGCGGAAGGCGAAAAAGATGTCGCGTGGGCTTGCTCGCCCGATCCGAAAGATAAATACATCGTTCATTTTCCCGAAGAAAGAACGATTTGGAGTTACGGTTCCGGTTACGGCGGCAATGCGCTTTTGGGTAAAAAGTGTCTCGCATTGCGAATCGCTTCGACTCTGGGACGCGAACAGGGCTGGCTCGCCGAACATATGTTGATCGTCGGCGTAAAATCGCCGGACGGTCGCAAAGATTACGTATGCGCGGCGTTTCCGTCCGCCTGCGGCAAAACTAATTTTGCGATGCTGATTCCGCCGAAACCGTTTCAGGAAGAAGGCTGGGAAGTAACGACCGTCGGCGACGATATTGCTTGGATTAAGCCGGACGAACACGGCGAACTTCACGCTATCAACCCGGAAGCCGGATTTTTCGGTGTTGCGCCCGGAACGAATTACAAAACGAATCCGAACGCGATGGAAACGATTCGTGAAAACACAATTTTCACGAACGTCGCGCTGACCGACGACGGCGACGTTTGGTGGGAAGGAATGGACGGCGACGCGCCGGCACACGCGATTGATTGGCAGGGCAACGACTGGACACCGGCGAGCGACGTAAAAGCCGCGCATCCGAATTCGCGTTTCACCGCGCCTTCGATTCAATGTCCGGTGATTGACGAAAATTTCGACAACCCGAAAGGCGTTCCCGTTTCCGCATTTATTTTCGGCGGACGCAGAAACTCGGTCGTGCCTTTAATACAACAATCATTTAACTGGGCGTTCGGTGTTTATATGGCGGCGACTATGGGTTCGGAAATGACCGCCGCCGCCTTCGGCAACATCGGCGAAGTCCGCCGCGATCCGTTTGCGATGCTTCCCTTCTGCGGCTACCATATGGGCGATTATTTCAGCCACTGGCTCGACTTCGGGCGCAATATCCCTGAACCGCCGCTAATTTTTTCGGTCAACTGGTTTCGCAAAGACGAAGACGGTAAATTCCTCTGGAACGGTTTCGGCGAAAATATGCGCGTTCTGAAATGGATTGTCGAACGCGCACGCGGAAAATCAATCGGCATCGAAACTCCGCTCGGCTGGATGCCGCGTTACGAAGATATGGACTGGCGCGGAATGGAAGATTTCACCCGCGAAGATTTTGAAAAAGTGATGAATCTCGACCGCGATGCATGGCTCAAAGAAATCGGCTCGCACGACGATCTTTTCTACAAACTATACGACCGTCTGCCCAAAGAAATGACCTTCATCCGCGAACTTCTGGTTTCAAATCTCTGGCGTTCGCCCGAATTAGGTTTAGCCGCGCCGCGACCGGAACCGGCAGACAAAACTTTCGAGAAAACCAAAAACCTCGAAGCAGCTCGTGCCGTTCCCGATAAAGCAGCGGCGAAAGCGGAATAATATAAAGATTTCTGGCAATTATTATGCGGAACTTGATTATAATAGGACTTTCGCTTTTTGAAAAAATATGATTAAACAGATGTTCTGATGATAACTAAAAATCAATATATCGAATATCTGTTAAATACGCCAATCAATTACACTTGTTCAAATTTATCTGAGCATCTGGAGAATGTCA
>JALYQJ010000546.1 GCA_030855875.1 Acidobacteriota bacterium | reverse complement strand
GCAGAAAGTTTTATTCAGAGTTCTTTGCCGTAAATTTCGGTTAATAGTATTATCAAAGACTGCAAGTTGGCTTTAGGCTTGCAGTCTTTTTTTCATTTAATCCCAAAATTAATTTCTGGAACTGCGGTTTTCGACCGAATACAGATTTCTGACTTTTGATTACTAAAAAATGGCGACACCAAACCCGGAATTCAGGCGCGAACAATTTTTAGAACGTCCTCTGCCGAGCAGCGAAGACAGCGAGCGCGTCATTTTAGGCGCGGTTCTGCTCGACAACGCGCTAATTTCACAGACAATCGAATTGCTCAAGATAGACGATTTCTATTCGCCGCTTCACCGCCGGATTTACAAAGCGATGGTTTCGCTGTTTGAATCGTCCCGGCGAATTGATCCGATTTTGATCGGCGAAGAATTAAAAAAAGAAAACGCGCTCGAATCAATCGGCGGCGTGGCGGCGATCACCAATTTAACTTACGGACTGCCGCATTTTTCCGATCTTCAGGAATACATCAAAGTCGTCCGCGACAAATCAATGGTTCGCAATCTGATAAAAGTCTGCAACCAGATCACGAGCGAAGCACTCGCCGAAGAAGACGATGCAGCGAATATTTTAGATCACGCCGAATCAATGATTTTCGCGCTCGCCGAAGAACGGACAAGACAGGGCTTTTCGCACATCCAGCCGATTGCTGAAACCGTTCTCGCCAAAGTGCAGGAATATGCCAAACGCGAATCCCACGCGCTAACTGGTCTCGCCACCGGATTTCGTGATTTTGACGAAAAAACTTCGGGCTTGCAGCGCACTGATTTGATTATCGTTGCCGCGAGACCGTCAATGGGAAAAACTGCCCTATGTCTAACGCTTGCACAAAATGCGGCGATTTTAGAACAGGCGGTCGTCGCGGTTTTTTCGCTTGAAATGTCGAAAGAACAGCTTGTGATGCGTATGCTCAGTTCTGAGGCGCGAGTTGACGCGCATCGTTTCAGAACCGGATATTTGACGCGCGACGAATGGGGAAGATTAGCCGAAGCCATCGGAACTTTGTCGGAAGCGAAAATTTTTATTGACGCCACGGCGGGAATTTCCGTTTTGGAAATGCGCGCGAAAACCCGTCGGCTTTTCGCCGAACAAAAAAAGCTCGATTTGATTGTCGTTGATTATTTGCAGTTAATGTCCGGCTCGAAACGCACGGAATCACGCCAGCAGGAAGTTTCGCAGATTTCGCGTGAATTAAAAGGTTTAGCAAAAGAATTAAATGTTCCGGTCGTCGCGCTTTCGCAATTGTCGCGCGCACCCGAAGCGCGTAATCCGCCGAGACCGATGATGTCGGATTTGCGCGAATCGGGCAGCATCGAGCAGGATGCCGACGTGGTTGCCTTTATTTATCGTGAAGATTATTATAAGCCGACCGATGAAAACGCGGGAATTGCGGAGATTTTGATTTCCAAACAGAGAAACGGTCCGACGGGTTCAGTCAAACTCGCGTTTTTGAAGGAATTTACGAGGTTTGAAAATTACTATGGAGACTACAAAAGCGATGACAGCGGAGAATGATTTAAGATTTCCTATCGGAAAATTCGATTCGAATGGGGATATAACGCCCGAATTGCGGCGGAAATTTATCGAGGCAATAAAAAATTTGCCCGGAAATTTATCGAACGCGGTTGCTGAATTGAGCGATGAACAGCTTGACACGTCGTATCGTCCCGAAGGTTGGACGGTGCGTCAGACCATTCATCACATCGCCGATTCGCATTTGAATGCATATTGCCGCTTTAAGCTCGCTCTAACCGAAGACGCGCCGACAATTCGCCCTTATCACGAAGACCGTTGGGCGGAACTAAATGACAGCGAAATGCCGATTGACGTTTCGATGAAAATTATCGAAGGCGTTCACGCGCGTTGGGCGAATTTCCTCGATTCGATGAGCGAGGAGGATTTCGAGAGAAAATTAATCCATCCTGATTCGGGTGAATGGACGCTCGAAAAGTTTTTGGGGCTTTACGAATGGCACGGCAAGCATCACGCGGCGCATATTATAAATTTACGACGGCGAAACGGCTGGTAAAATCAGCAAAGCGAAAAAGATCAGATTCTACTTTGCCAGCCTTTCGGCTTTGCGTGATAATTCTTTTCATAAAAACTCCAAATTAACCTTTGAAACTGCGACGATATGAATGAAGAAATCAAGCCGACCCGTCTTTTATCGCTCGACGTTTTTCGCGGATTGACTATCGCCGGAATGGTTCTGGTCAACAATCCGGGAACGTGGAGCGCAATTTACCCGCCGCTCAAACACGCCGAATGGCACGGCGCGACCCCGACCGATTATATTTTTCCGTTTTTTTTGTTTATCGTCGGCATCGCCATTCCGATTGCGCTCGGCAAGCGCATCGAAGAGGGAATTAACGGAGACGTTTACTTGAAAATTCTGCGCCGCGCCGCGACGATTTTCGGACTCGGACTTTTTGCGGCGGCTTTTCCACTGTTAGATTTAACGAACAGCGATCTGCCGCAATCGGCAAAAATCTTGACGATGTTTTCGGTGATGGCGGTTTGTTATTTGTGGCTGGCGGGACGCAATAAGGAAACTTTAATCACCGCCGGTTTTACGGTTTTATTTCTCGCGGTTTTTTATTTTTCCGGTTTTACGTTCGTTTTATTTAACCCGGAAACGCTGCGGATTCCGGGCGTTTTGCAGCGAATCGCGGTTTGTTATTTGATCGTTTCAGTAGTTTTTCTGCACACGAACTGGAAACAGCAAGTTGGAATCGGCGCGGTTTTGCTTTTCGTTTACTGGATTTTGATGACGGCGATTCCGGTTCCGGGCTGCGAAATTACGACCGTAGATGACAAAGCCTGCAATCTCGCCGCTTATCTCGACCGTCTGATTTTAACCGAAAATCACATCTGGAAATCGGCGAAGGTTTATGACCCGGAAGGCATTCTTTCGACGATTCCGGCATTAGTGACGACGATTTCCGGCGTTTTGACCGGAACGTGGCTTAAATCGAAAAAAAGCGATCTCGAAAAAGTCGGCGGTTTGTTTTTCTTCGGCATCGTTTTAGTCGCGCTCGGCTGGATTTGGCATTCGTTTTTTCCGCTCAACAAACCGCTCTGGACTAGTTCGTATGTCGTTTACACTTCTGGTCTCGCGCTCTGTTTTCTCGGATTTTGTTACTGGCTGATTGATATAAAAGGCTACAAAAAATGGACGAAACCGTTCGTCATTTTCGGTGTCAATGCGCTCGCTTTATTCGTGTTTTCGGGACTGCTTGCGAAAATGTTAGGAGCGATAAAAGTCGCGGGCGCGGAAGCGGGCAAGGAAATCTCTCTGCAAAAATGGATTTTCGATTCCATCTTCGCGCCG
>JALYQJ010000545.1 GCA_030855875.1 Acidobacteriota bacterium | reverse complement strand
CCAGAAATATAACCATTAGGAAAAGGAAGTGAAATTCTCAATGCTTGTTCAATTACCATCAACCTGTAAGCAATTTGTCTTTCCTGTAATAAACGACCTATTTCCTTAAAAGAGAGTGTAAATGAAGTATTAAAGTCATAATTTATTTTCGGTATGTGAATTCTAAAATTTGACGATAAGCCAAGCATTGACCATAAAGTCGAAGATAAAAATATAGAAATAGGTATTTCTTGTTTTTTCTCCAACTTCAGCCCGAAACTTTCTAACTTAAAGGTGGATTCTTCATTATGTTCCCAATAACCCTCTAGAATGGCTTTTACTATTAATTTTTCATCTAAACTTAAATACAAAGCAATACTACTAGAAGAAGGATTCCAATCAAGGTCAACAACATCTAAATTGAAATCATAATTAAAATCGGATAAGCCAATCTCAAAACTATAACCCAGATAAGAATACTCGGTGTTGAGTTGGGAATTTTCTTCAATTTGATTTCTTTTTGTTAAGGTTTCTTTGAATTGATTTGATGTTATTTCCTTATCTTGATTTTGTGGAGTCCAATTAGAAAGTATTTTAAAATCGTCACTATTACCATTAGCTTCTCTTTCAATGCCGGTTTTAAAATGACCGCTGTTATAAAAACTACTACCGAGTGGTAAAGTATTTAATTCTGATTGATTTTGGGTTATTAAACTCATAAAACCTTTAAAGTATTTGAACTTTTCAAAAAATATACTATAAATAAAAAGTTGTTTCAAATAGTTAAATAGTAACAGCTTCGCGGTATTCGCCCCAGATTTTTCTTAATCGGTGCGAAATTTCGCCGACCGTTACGTGATTTTCGACGCAATCTAAAATTCGCGGCAGCAAGTTTTCCGTTCCGGTTGCCGCTTCCGCTAATTTTATCAAAGTGCTTTCGGCTTTGTTTGCATCGCGTTTTTCGCGGACGGAGCGAAGGCGTTCGACTTGTTGTTGTTCGATCCGAGCGTCAACTCTCTGAATCGGAATCGTTTCGTTTTCCTCGATTTGAAAGCGATTGACACCGACGACAATTTCCGTCTGTTTTTCTACGGCGCGTTGGTAATCGTAAGCGGCTTCTTGGATTTCTCGCTGCGGATAACCGTTTTCAATCGCTTTGAGCATTCCGCCCATCGCATCAATTTTTTCGATATATTCGACCGCCTTTTCTTCTAATTTGTTAGTCAATTCTTCAATCGCGTAGCTTCCGGCGAGCGCGTCAACGATGTCGGCAACGCCGGATTCGTGGGCGATCACCTGCTGCGTCCGCAGAGCGATTCGCGCCGCCGTTTCGGTCGGAAGTGAAAGAGCTTCGTCCATTGAATTGGTGTGCAGAGATTGCGTTCCGCCGAGAACTGCGGCGAGTGCCTGAATCGTCGTTCGCACGATGTTGACTTCCGGCTGCTGCGCCGTCAGAGTCGAACCGGCGGTTTGCGTGTGAAAGCGAAGCATTAAAGATTTCGGGTTTTTCGCGCCGAATCTGTCGCGCATAATCTTTGCCCAAAGACGACGCGCGGCGCGAAACTTCGCCACTTCTTCCAGTAAATTATTGTGCGAATTAAAAAAGAACGAAAGACGTGGCGCAAAATCGTCAACTTTCAAACCGACGGAAATCGCCGCGTCAACATAAGCGATCCCGTCGGCGAGCGTAAAAGCGATTTCCTGCGCGGCGGTCGAACCGGCTTCGCGGATGTGATAGCCGGAAATCGAAATCGTGTTCCAATTCGGCACGTTGTCGGCGCAAAAAGCGAAAGTGTCGGTAATCAGGCGCATCGAAGGTTTCGGCGGAAAGATATAAGTTCCGCGCGCGATATATTCCTTCAAAATATCGTTTTGAATCGTGCCGTTGACTTTATCAAATGAAACATTCTGTTTTCTGGCAACAGCTAAATACAAACACAAAAGCGTCGAAGCCGTTGCGTTGATCGTCATCGAAGTCGAAACAGCGTCGAGCGGAATTCCGCCGAAAAGCGTCAGCATATCTTCCAAAGAGTCAATCGCCACGCCGACTTTGCCCACTTCGCCCGCCGATAATTCGTCGTCCGAATCAAGTCCGATTTGCGTCGGCAAATCGAACGCCACCGAAAGTCCCGTCGTGCCGTTTGCGAGCAGATATTTGTAACGCGCGTTCGATTCTTCCGCGCTTGCAAAACCGGCGTATTGGCGCATCGTCCAAAACTTCCCGCGATACATATTCGCCCGAACGCCGCGCGTGTAGGGAAACTCGCCCGGATCGTTCAGGTCGGTTTCGTATTCGTAATTTGAATTTACCGGATTGTAATCGTTCGGCAGTTCGATGCCCGAAGAAGTCTGAAATTTTTCGCGTCTTTCCATAAGTCATTTCAAAATTCAAGATTCAGGATTTAAGATTCAAGGTTAAAATTACCGCAATATCGGCAATTTTGAAACTCGAAATCTCAACTTCATTTCCAAAATCTCAAATATTGAATTCTGAATTCTGAATTCTG
>JALYQJ010000508.1 GCA_030855875.1 Acidobacteriota bacterium | reverse complement strand
CTACAACTACTGATCCGAATCTAAATCCATCCATCCTTTCAAGAGGAACAGGCATTAATCCTAATGCGCTGGCGAATACGTTTTCGGCGGTCACATTTAATTCGTCCACAATAGCCGATGCTATTGCAGCAAATGAATATTTACAATTTACTGTAAGTACTCAAAGCGGATTTAGGGTATCTCTCTCTACGCTCAACGCCAACTTTCGCCGTTCCAGCACAGGACCAAATACGTTTCAGTATCAGTATAGTTTAGATGGATTTGCAACTGCCGGCGTAAATATAGGCAGTCCATTTATGTATACGGGAACGGAAACCAACGGAGCCGCGCAAACGCCAATTGATTTATCAACAATTGCCGCGTTACAGAATGTAGCTAGTCCGACGACTATAACTTTTAGACTTTATGCTGCTGGTGCTACTGCTACGACAGGAACATTTTCAATTGGACGACTTACAGGGAATGATTTGGCAATTGGCGGCACTGTAACGCCGCTTGGTACGACTGCCGCAAATGCAACAATTAGCGGTCGTGTCACGACGGGTTTACGTGGAATCTCAAAAGCTAGAATAATGCTTTCGGGCGGAGATTTGACAGAACCAATTTATGCCCGGACTAATGGGTTTGGATACTACAAATTTGAAAATCTTACGGCTGGCGAAACATATATTTTGGAGGTTGCCGCGAAACAGTATTCGTTTGCGAATCCGACATTAGTCGTTAATTTGCAGGATAATTTATCGGGAACGGATTTTTTCGGCGAATTGATGCAAAACGGCGCGAAATAATACATCGGTTGAGCCGTAAAATAGAAAATTGTTATTTTTCCGGTTTGGAAGGCGGATAAGCGAAAAAAAGGAGGAGCGATTTTCGCTTTTCCTTTTTTTTGCTCCCGCAATTTTTTATCAGCCGGTTTTTCGTTATATTGGTAATGTAAAGCTCATTAAATTTAACAAAATGTCCATTTACGAAAATTTGCAGCCGATAAATCTCGAAAAGATTAATACCTACGAACTGGCTGCGCGTCCGAGCAAAGTGACGGTTAGAGATTTTGCCAAGCCTGTTACGCCGGATGATTCGCTTAAATCATTTCTCGACAAACTTCCCGGTATTCTCGCCGTTCAATCTCTGCGAGAAATCGCCGTGCAAATCAGACGCGCAAAAAAACTGAACAAACCGATAATTTGGGGCATCGGTGGTCACGTCGTTAAAACCGGAAATTCACCGATTATTATTGATTTGATGCGGCGCGGATACGTTTCGGCAATTGCCTCTAACGGTTCGGTTCTCGTTCACGATACGGAAATCGCGTTGGTCGGATTTACGTCCGAAGATGTTGACGCGGCACTCGGAAAAGGCGATTTCGGCGCGGCAAAGGAAACCGGGGAGATTTTGAATCGAGCCGCAATCAATGGTTGGAAAGATGAAATCGGATTGGGCGAAGCAATGGGCAGGGAAATCTTACGGCTTAATCCGACAAACTCCGCAGTTTCGCTTCTGTATCAAACCTACAAAAACAAAATTCCCTTTACTGCTCATTTAACCATCGGAGCCGACATCGGTCATTTTCACCCAAATTGCGATGGCGCGTCGCTGGGTGCAGCTTCGCATACTGATTTTAAGTTGTTTTGTTCGATTGTTAAGGAGTTAAACGGCGGCGGCGTTTATCTTAATTTCGGCTCGGCGGTGACACTGCCGGAGATATTCTTGAAAGCTGTGACGGTCGTAAAAAATTTGGGATTTGAGCTGCAGGATTTTACAACCGCGAATTTTGATTTTATTCAACATTACCGACCATTGACAAATATCGTTCGCCGTCCGGTGGCTGACGGAGCGGGGCGCGGATTTTCTTTAACCGGACACCACGAGTTGATGATTCCGCTGCTCGCCGCTCAAGTTTTATGCGAATAATAAAAGGGCTTCGTTTTAAAACGAAGCCCTTTTACATAGGAGATTACAAAATGGGATTAGCGATTACCGATAAATATGTTCGCCGCGATTAGTGCGGAATTCATTTTCAAAATAATCTGCATCTTCCTGATTACGCGGTGTAACGCCGACGACTGCGCCGCCTTCGTTAATTCCGCTTTCGTAAATCTGTGCGCGATCTTCCGGAATACCCGAACCGACTAATGCGCCGACCAATCCGCCCGTCAAACCACCGGCACCGGCACCGGCAAGAGCCGCTGCAATCGGACCGGCAATGATTAAGCCCAATCCCGGTAAAGCAACGCTCGTACCGATTGCGGCGATACCGCCGATGATTGCGCCGAGTGTTCCGCCGATTGCCGAACCTGCGCCTGCACCTTCCATAGCTTTTGATCCGAGTTCGGTATCAGCACCATCGGCAAACCAGCTATCGCGGGTTTTGTCTGACATCATTAAATTAACGTCATCATCATTGTAACCGCGACTTTTAAGCGAACTATACGCTTTCTCCGTGCTTTCACGGTCTCTAAACATTCCGGTCAACATTCCGCCTTGCGATGCACGGCTTGTTCCGGTTGCGCCCGTATTGGAGCCTAAAACGTCATTGTTTTCCTGTCTGGCATTGCCGAATGCATTTTGCGCTTCGCCTTCGCGTTCGAGGCTTCTGTCACCTGTAACTGCTCCGGTAGCGTCTTTTACGCCGCCAACTACTCTGTCTTTGAAACCACCTGCTTCGTCTTTAAATGTTCCGTCGTTATTCATAATAAACTTCCTCCTAGAATTTTTAGCTTAAATTTTTAGCTTGTTAGCTTATGAATTAACTAATGCAACGAATGTGCCAAAAAGATTATTTTCAATTAAATACAGCGATTTTAACTGTATAGTTACTAAATCCAATAAATTATTATGTCTGCCGATTTTAGTATTGTTTCGATTTAGGACAGTAAGAAGTTTTTGTTTGTCTGTAATCGGAACGGTCGGCGAAAACAGATTTTTTTACAAATTTTGAATATTTTTGAAGATTGGAAATGGGCGGACTGAATTGCAGAAAATATGTGGTAATCTTTACTCCTAATCGTCTTAATTGACGAAATGTTATGCTAAAAATTATTTCAATTCTTCTCATATTTTTAATGACGCTATCTGCTCACGGACAATCGAATGAAGATAATTACCGAATTTTCGACGGGAACGGCAATCCGGCAAATTTTGATAAAGTTATCGAAAAAATCGGTAACTCCGATGTCGTTTTTCTCGGCGAGCAACACGATGACGCAGTTGCTCACAGTCTTCAATTAAAATTTTTTACTGCGGCATTTGATAAATACGCTGTTCAAAGAAAGCCTGTTTTGTCGCTTGAAATGTTCGAGCGCGATGTTCAGGTTGTTTTGGATGAGTATCTAAAAAACCAGATTTCCGAAACGCATTTTCTGTCATCGAGCCGGGCGTGGGGAAATTACAAGACTGATTATCGTCCGCTGATTGAATTTGCGAAAGAGAAAAATATCGAAGTGATCGCCGCCAACGCGCCGCGCCGTTACGTTAATATGGTTTCGCGTCTTGGGCGCGATTCGCTGAAACAGCTTTCGCCGGAAGCGAAAAATTGGATCGCTCCGCTTCCGTTCGGCGAAGCGTCGGCTGACTACGCGAAAAAATTTAACGCTCTGATGGGTTCGCAGACAGATTCCGTCAGCCCGCATAATCCGATGCTGGCTTCGCAATCGCTCTGGGACGCGACGATGGCTTTTTCGATTGCGGAAAATCTGAAGCGGAATAAAAACGCGCTCGTTGTTCATCTGAACGGCAGTTTTCACACGGAAAATCACCTCGGAACGGTCGAACATCTTTTAAGTTACCGCCCGAAAACAAAAATTCTCGTCGTTACGATGCGGTATGAAGAAGATTTTAAAAACTTCGATAAATCAAAATTCAGCAATCTCGGAGATTTTGTGATCTTAACCGATGCAAAAGTTCCGCGTAGTCAAAGGTAATATAAATTAGGCGATAAAAGAATTAGAAGCGCAAGCACGACCAATAGTATTTTTGAGTGATAAATACTAACTATTATGAGCGGAAAAGAACTTGGTGAAATTGGTTTTGAACATATCGGCATAGGAACGGCATTAAATCGCAACCGACTTGTAGTGCCTGTGAATCAGAGAGAATACGCTTGGCAAGATAAGCACGTTTTAGACCTTTTTCAAGATTTTTCAAAAGCTATCAGTCAAGATAGAAAAACTTATTTTTTGGGAACAATTGTTTTAACCAAAGGAAAAGACGGCGTGCCGGAAGTTGCTGATGGACAGCAAAGACTAGCCACGACGACTATACTTTTAGCGGCAATTCGTGACTATCTTGTCAGCAAAAACGAACATAATCTTGTGCAAAGTGTCGAGAATGAATTTCTCTTTAAAATAGTCCGCAAAGATAATGACTTTTCCCCGCGACTTACTTTAAATTTAGATGACAATAGTTATTTTAAGAATCGGATTTTGTCCAAACCAAATAGCCCTGACCGAGATATTGAACCAACTAGAACTTCACACCATAAAATTGAAAAAGCCGCAAAACTTGCAGCAAAGCACGTTGAAGATATTCTGAAACCGCAAAGTGAAAGCAATAAAATATCTACGCTTAATGATTGGTTAGATTTTATTGAACACAATGCAAAAGTTATTTTATTGAAAGTCCCTGATGAATTAGACGCATTTGTGATGTTTGAAACATTGAATGACAGAGGATTAAAAACATCACAAATTGATTTGGTCAAAAACTATCTGTTTGGAGAAGCGGGAGACAGACTCACAGAAGCACAACAAAAGTGGACAAAAATGACTGGCACACTTGATTCAATAGATGACGATGATATTGCTTTCTCATATTTAAAGCATTTGTTAAGCGCGATGTATGAAATGACTAGAGACCGCGAAATTTTTGAAAGAATCCGCTCTAAAGTCAAAGGTAAAGGGGAAACAATAAGATTCCTCGACACGCTTGCTGAACGTGCTTCCGATTATGTTGCAATCCTAAATCCAGAACACAGCAAATGGAATACTTATGACCAAAACATAAGAAAGAGTGTTCGCACGATGAACGACTTACAGGCAATGCCGTTACGACATTTAATGCTTAGTGTAGCTTTGATGTTTGAACCATCCGAAGCCGTCAAAGCCTTCCGCTTATTTATTTCTTGGGCAATTAGATTCTTAATTGTAGATTCGCGGCGTGGTGGTTCTTTAGAGGAATCCTACGCAGAGCAATCAAAACAAATCTACGATAGTAAGATTACAACCACAAAAGAACTTGCGGATGCTTTAGTAAAAGTTATTCCGTCAGACTCTCAATTTGAAGCTGAATTTGCGCTTGCCCAAATATCAAAAACCAAGTTGGCAAGGTATTTATTAAGGTCGCTTGAACTAAAAGAAAAAGGCAGTTCCGAACCCGAATTTGTTCCAAATGAAGAAACGATTATTAACTTGGAACATATTTTGCCCGAAAATCCTAACGATGATTGGAATCACCTTGACGC
>JALYQJ010000465.1 GCA_030855875.1 Acidobacteriota bacterium | reverse complement strand
AATCTTCGGAAACAAATCCAGTCCGAGCGAGAAAAACGAAAACGCGCCGACCGTCACCAGCGACAAAATCAACATCGTCGCAAACACCGGACGCTTCACACAAACTTCTGCTAACCATTGCATAAATTTTTTAGTTCAAAGTTTAAGGTTCAAAGTTCAAGGTTTTTGCGTTTTGAAGTTCAGACGTTAATCTCGCTCTCTAATCTAAAAGAGGCAAACTTTGAACTTTGAACCTTAAACTTTGAACTATTTTATTGCCTTATCTGAACGCCGTCATAAATCTGTCCGATGTTGCCGACGGCGACCGATTCGTTTTCCTGAACGCCTTGCTGAATCTCGATTAAACTGTTTTCCAATACGCCGGTTTTGACGATGCGCTCTTCGGCGCGTCCGTCTTTGATAATGAAAACTTTGCTTGTTTCGCCGTCAACTTTGATTGCCGACGCGGGAATCATTACAGCGGGCGCGGGCTGTGACTGCGCGATGCGAACCGTCGCAAATTGTCCGGGTTTTAAGAGTCCGCCGCCGTTTTCGACTTCCGCTTCGACCACCAGAGTTCTCGAAGTAGCGTTGACGTTCGGCAGTATTCTGACAACCGTTCCGGCAAAATTGCGGTCTGGATACGCGCTCGTTTGCATAGAAATTCCCTGTCCGACCGTGACCTGTCCGATTGATTGCTCGGGAACATCTATTCGCAGACGCAAAACGCTCGTTCGCATAATCGTAGCAATTTTCGCGCTCGTCGCCACAAATTCGCCCAAATCGGCGGTTCGCTCGGATATAAAACCGCTGATAGGCGCGTAAATTATCGTATCGGTGACGGCTTTGTTCGCCTGATCAACCTGCGTCTGCGCGGTGGCGACGGCGGCGCGGGCATTTCCGACTGCAGTTCGCGCCGTATTTACCTGCGCCTGAGCCGTGCTGATAGCTTTGACTGCAACCGCCGCATTTGAACGCGCTTCGTCGAGTTGTCCGAGAAGTTGATCGCGCTGCGCTTTTCGCTGATCGTAGATAGTTCGCGCAACGTCGCCGGTTTCGAGCAGTCTGGTCGCCCGCGTCAATTCCTTTTCGGCTAATTCGAGCTGCGCCCGAATGGATTTTACCTGCGAAAAGTTTTCGATATTAAATGTTTCGCCGTCCGTTACTCCCAAACGCGCCTGCGTTTGACGAAGAGCGGCAATCGCCTGTTCGACATTTGCTTCCGCCTGAGTTACCGCTTTGCGCTGCTGTTCGACCTGCGCCTGCGCCTGTTCAAGCCGGATTCGCGCGTCGCGGTCGTCAAGCCGCACCAAAACATCGCCTTTATTGACGTAGCTTCCGACATCGAAATTAACCTGCACGATTTTTCCGCCGACTGCCGGAGCGACATCGGTTTGCGCGTCGCTCGCCAGATTTCCCGTCGCTTCAAAATATGTCGGAATCTGCCGGACGACCGCTTGCGCCGTCGTTACGTCAACGATTGACGGCGCGGCATTGGCGTTATTCGCGTTCGCCGGACTCGCTTTTGAACCGCCGCACGAGGCGATTAATGACGAAAATATAATTGCTGTATTGGCAAAAACTATAAATTTGAATGTTTTCATAAATCGGTTTTTAACTTTTTAATTTTGCCTTTTTACTTTTTTACTTTTTTACTTTTTTATTCCCTGAAGTAAAATCACGGCAAATTCCCGTGCCGCGTCTTCGTTGGAAATTTTTAATAATTTTTGTTCCTTATCCCAAAGGATGTTGTTGAGCGAATGATGAACAAACATTCCGATAAAAGCGCGGACCGCGACTTTCGGTTCGATTTCACGAAATGCGCCGTCCTGCTGCCGCTGGCGAATATATTTTCCCAGAAAATCGTAAACATCCGTGATAAAACTCTCAAAAAACATTCTGGCTAAATCGTGTCCTTCGAGTGCCGAATGAAGCATCAACCGCAGAAAATCGCAGTCTTCCGAATGATGCGTCAGCGCGTTTAA
Source organism: Acidobacteriota bacterium (assembly GCA_030855875.1). GTDB lineage: Bacteria > Acidobacteriota > Blastocatellia > Pyrinomonadales > Pyrinomonadaceae > SXVE01. Next base: position 5,293 of record JALYQJ010000465.1, on the reverse strand, counting down.
AGCCATCGTGTAAAAAACTCCGAAATCATCTTTCGCCGATATTTTATCGGCTATTTCTTCAAACGGATTTTGAAAGCTGCGATTGCACGCTTTGTGATCCAGAATTGCTGAATAAAGCTCGTCTTTATTGGCGAAATGCTTAAAAACCATTCCTTCGGAAACGCCCGCTGCCGTTGCTATTTCTCTAGTCGTTGTTCCGCTGAAACCTTTCTCGGAAAAAAGGCGCATTGCCACTTTTAACATCTGCTGTCGGCGTTCATCTCCCGCCATTCGCGTATTTGTCGGTTCTAAATTCTTCTCCAATATCTGCTCCATATAGATAAGTAAGTGCTTACTTACTTTCTCATTTTGATAAATCAAATGTCAAACTTCAAATATTGTATTTTTGTAAAATCAGTTGAACCGTTGCTTGAAAAATTCGTATCAACTTTTAATGAGGAAACGACATCCGAACAACATCGAAGCAAATTTAAGCGGTTTTAGTTTGCTTTCGGATTTCAAAGAAATTTACAAGAAGGAGAATTTTATAAAATGGAAAACACGGAAAATCAGGAAAGACAAGAATTAATAAAAATAGACGAAGTAAACGGAAAAGACGAAACTTACAATGATTATATGAGTGACTTTAAAGGACAAACACAGGAATACGGACAGCGTCTGCAGGATGCAGCGGTAAAAGCCAGAGATTTTGCCGGTGAAAAATTCGCTCAGGCGAGCGATAAATTTAAGGAATTGCAAAACAAAGAACCGAAGGAACTGGTCGAAGAAGCGAAGAACTATGCGCGTCAAAAACCGGGACAGGCGTTGCTTATTTCAGCGGCGGTCGGTTTGGTTTTAGGTGTAATTCTGCGCGGCGGCAGAAAATAAAAATCCTGATGTTTTAAAAAATTGAAATAAAAAAGGCGATTCAAAGAAATTTGAATCGCCTTTTTATTTTATCGTTAAAAATTAAAGAAAACTAAGCCTGCGCGTGAATCAGACGGCGCGTTCGGTCGCCGAACAAAACGTCAATTTTCTGCGGTTCGATAACTGCCGTCACTTCGCCCTGACCGAATGTCGAATGCATCATCGCCTGACCTTTGCGGTATTTTCGCGTTCGGTCGTATGGCGACGCGGTTTTTGATTTGCCCATCGCAACGGAAGTTTTCACGCCGCGACTGAAAGTGCTGGAAGTAGCGCAAACATCGCAGATTGCTTTCGTAATCATTCCCTGTTTGGTTGCGGTTTCGACCGTATGATTTTGTTCGACATCACAACCCGAACACAACATTGTCAGCGTTTCGCCGACTGCATATTTTTGACTTTTCATAACTTAATTCTCCTTCTTTTATCTGGAACGCCGCGAACGAAAAGAGCGAAAACTCTTTTTGCCGGTTGAAACTTTACCGGCGGAAGTTTTAACCGACGGCATCACGCCGCCGAAATCCGGCAATAAAATACGCTCGACCGGCTGTCCGGTCAAACGCTCAATCGCCCGCATCGTGTGTTCTTCAGCAGATGTCAGCAAAGTAATCGCGCGACCTTTATTTCCGGCGCGACCCGTGCGACCGATGCGATGCACGTAATCCTCGGGAACTTCCGGCACGTCGTAATTAATAACGTGCGAAACCGAATCAATATCAATTCCGCGAGCCGCGACATCGGTTGCCACGAGAACCCGCGTTTTACCGTTTTTGAAACTCAGCAAAGCGGCTTCGCGCTGCGACTGCGAACGGTCGCCGTGAATGCGGTTCGATTTGTGTGAACGTGCTTCTAAAATATGCGAAAGCCGATCCGCGCCGCGTTTCGTGCGGGTGAAAACCAGCACGCGCTCGAATTTTTCGCGTTCGAGCAAATCGAGAAGAAGCACCGTTTTTGAAGCGGCGGCAACCGGATAAACCGACTGCTCAATTAATTCTGCTGTTTTTCCGCGCCGACCGACATCAATATACTGCGGCTCGATCATTATCGAATTCGTAATCTTTTCTATTTCCGGCGACATCGTTGCCGAAAAAAGCAAAGTCTGCCGCTGAACCGGAAGAATTTTGACGATGCGTTTAATCGCCGGCAAAAATCCCATATCGAGCATCCGGTCGGCTTCGTCGAGAACGAGCGTCTGCAAATTTGAAAAATCAATCGCGCCCTGCTGCATAAAATCCATCAAGCGTCCGGGCGTGGCGACGATAATGTGCGCTCCGCGTCTTAAAGCGTCGGCTTGATTGCGATAACCCGCGCCGCCGATAATCGAAACGCATCGAATACTTTTCGGCGCGAGATCGCGGCAAGCGGCTTCGGTTTGATTGGCAAGTTCGCGCGTCGGCGCAAGCACTAAAACCGAAGTTCCCTTCGATTTTTCATTTATTAATCTTTGCAGAAGCGGCAGCAGAAACGCCGCCGTTTTGCCCGTTCCGGTTTCGGCGCAGGCGATAATGTCGGCACCTTGTAAAACTATTGGAATCGCTTGGTTTTGAACTGGTGTCGGCTCCGTAAAGCCGAGCGACTCGCATCTGCTTGTAAGCGCAGGAAGCAAGCCTAAATCTTGAAAACTCATTTGTATTTTAAATTCTATCTTTCTCAACCGAAAAACTGTAAGCGTTTTTTATGATACGAAAAGCATAAACGGGTCAACAAAATTTTTTGCCGACGAACAGATGCTTCGCCCCTATTTCTCAGGAGTTCATAAGAAGTGTCCGGGCGAATTATGCTTCAGTGTAACGGTTGCAACAGAAGTGTTTGCTTATCGGAAGCTCAAAAAAAGTGAGCGCTTCTAACTTGTTTTTAACAAACCTGCTCTCGAACTATCCAAAACGCCGCCGCTTGTAATCTATCAATTGGGACGAACCACCGTTGATGAAAGAGAGAAGGAAAAATCAGTTCCTATATTAGCATTATTTATATAAAAATAGCAAATTTATATAGTGTGCGCCTGTAAAAATGGCAAACGAAAACGAAAGGTTAACGAATTTAATCGAAAACCTTTCGTTAAAATCACTATAAATAATTTTCAGATGTTCAGCAGAGATGCTTTGGCGGCTTTGAATTCTTCATCGTCCAAAACGCCCTGTTCCCGCAGTTTGGCAAGCCGTTCGAGTTCCGCCGTAATATCTTTTTTGTCGTTTGACGGCGGCACGGCGTTTTCTTTTCCGCTGAATTTATTGAGCAAACCGCCGCCGAATTTTTTACCGACTTCGCTGCCGACAACGCCGCCGACCAGCGCACCTGCAAAAGTTCCGACGACCGGGAAAATTGATGTTCCGATTGCCGCGCCGGTGATAACACCCGCGCCGATTCCCGACAATTTTCCGGCTTTTTCGTTTTCTTCCTGCTCGTTTTGTTTGTTTTCGTTATTTTTCATATTGCTTTCCTTTTGATTTGACAGCGTATCCCGGCAGTCAAAGAATTATGTCCGATTAATTTAAAAGACGCTCAATCATACGATTGTTTCAGCGGCGCGTTCAATAAAATTTTGCCCGATCTAAAAGCCTTTGCCTTTCAGCCAGTTTTCGGCAACTTGTCGCGGCGCGATTTTATCACTGTCAACGGCATAATTTAAACGGCGCATTTCTTCGGTGGAAATCGCGCTGTTTAATTTATCGAAAGTTTCACGCAGAATTCCAGCTTTGTCATTTCGGGCGATAAAAACCGCTTGATACGGCGGAAAATAACGCTTGTCGTCAGCGAGCTGAAACAAATCAAGCGCAGCGATTAAGCCATCAGTCGAGTTCCCGGCGATCAAATCAACCTGATTCGATGCGAGAGCGCGATACGTTAAAGACAAATCCATTTCACGCGGCTGCTTCGCAAACTGAAAATTATATGCTGCGGCAAAACCTTTGTAGCCATCGGCACGAGACATAAAATCCTGTCCGAAACCGGCTTGCCAATTTTTTGAAACTAGCACGGCATCGGAAATCGTTTTCAGATTGCTGTTTCGCGCCGCATCGCCGCGTACGAGAATTGCGAAATCGTTTGAGAATCCGAGCGAAGGACTGACGGCGAAATTGAATTTTTCGGCGTATTCGCGTTTTGTTTCGTCGTAAACTCGCTGCGTGTCGGTCACGGGCGCGTATTTCAAAATCGCCGTGTAAGCCGTGCCGGTATATTCGGGATAAACGTCAATTTGGTTGGATAAAAGCGATTCGTGCGCGAGATTTCCGGCGAGTTCAAAGCGGCGTTCGACCGGAATGTCTTTCTCTTCTAACATCTGCGCCAAAATCTCCGCAAGAATTACCGATTCGGTAAAATCCTTCGAGCCGACGCGGATTTTGTTCGCCGCAACCGCCGTCGGTTCATTTGAAGTTCGCAGAAAACTAGCTCCGAACAACAATAAAATCAACGCCGCCGCGCCCGCCAGAACGAATTTGCGCCGCCCGCGTGAGCGTTCGTTTTGCACATTGGCGAGCGAATAAATTTTCTCGATTTGTCCGAGCGCGAAATCCGCGATTAAGGCGAGAATCGCCGACGAAACTGCGCCCGAGAGCAGTAAATTATTATCGTTTTGACGAAGCCCACGAAAAATATAAGTTCCCAGTCCGCCCGCGCCGACCGCCGCCGCAATCGTCGCCACGCCGACCGAAATAACGACTGCGACGCGGATTCCGGTTAAAATCACTGGCAAAGCGAGCGGCAATTCGACCTGTCGCAAAATTTGCCCGTTCGTCATTCCCATAGCGACGGCGGCTTCGCGCACTTTCGCGTCAACGCCGGAAATCCCCGTCACCGTATTGCGAATTACAGGCAAAAGCGCGTAAAGCGCAAGCGCGATAATCGCCGTTTTCGAGCCGATTCCGCCGACCAACGGCAGCGGAATCAGCAAACCGAACAGCGCCAGACTCGGAATCGTCTGCATTACGTTGGCAATACCCAAAACCGGAGTTTGCAGAGATTTTCGGCGCGTCAACAAAATTCCCGTTGGAACGCCGATTAAAACGGAAAAAAACGTGGAGATTAAAACGAGAAAAAGATGCTCGCGCGTCAAGGCGAGAAGTTCAGACCAATTTTGCTGTATGAACTCAAAAAAATTCATTTTCCGGCTTCGATTGTTTCCAAATAGGCTTGCGCCAAAGGCAAATCCGATTTCGCAAAATTCTCCGGCGTATCCAGCAAAACGATTTTGCCTTTGTCCATCAAACAAACGCGCGTTCCCAAAACAAACGCTTCGCGCAAATCGTGCGTAACGAAAACGGCGGTTTTGTTTAATTCTCTGACGAGCGTCGCAAATTCCTTCTGCAAATTTGTCCGCGTCAACGGGTCGAGCGCGCCGAACGGTTCGTCGAGCAGCAAAATATTCGGATTCGCCGCCAGAGCGCGAGCC
>JALYQJ010000427.1 GCA_030855875.1 Acidobacteriota bacterium | reverse complement strand
TATCTTGATACGGATTGTGCGACGCGCTGATGACAACGCCCGCGTCGAAATGAAATTTTTCGGTTAAAAAAGCCACGCCCGGCGTAGTAATAATTTCCGCCGATTCACAATCAGCTTCTGCCGCGTTCGCGCCCGCACAAAAGGCTCGTTCAATCCACGCGCCCGATTCGCGCGTATCACGTCCCGTAATAAAACGCGGGCTGCGTCCGAGTTGTTCGGTAAACTGCCGCGCCAGCGAATTGCCGATAATCTCGATTGTTTTCTCGTTGAGCGGAAACGCGCCGGCTTCGCCGCGTATGCCGTCCGTGCCAAAAAGTTTTTTCATAAGAAATTTTAGTTATACCGTAAAATTCATTGCGATAACAAATCTGTCGCGTCAATAAGGAAAGTTTGTAGAAACTATAAAATTTTATCGCCGCATTTGACAACCTTTTATCTTATGGGCGAATCTTTAAAAACGCAGATTAAATAATCTGCTTAGAAATCAGAGATTCTACTAAAAAAACCTTGCCTTATTTTCGATTCTCCATAAAATCTCTAAGTACAGGACAAAAAAGAATTGATATTTGAAAAAAAGAAAGCATTGAGTTGAAATCTACTTTTGAAAATCTAGCAAATTTGAAAAAGGAGACTCAACTCAATGGATATTTACTCGTTAGAGCAAATACTAGCTGAAAATTTATCGTGGAATCGGGCGCGAATCAAGTTCTTGGCACGTTTTTTAGTGGCATTATTTCAAGTTCAAACCGTTAATTTGGCGAAAATCGCCTGTGTTTTTGCCGGACGTGCGAAGATTGCCTCCAATTATAAGAAACTGCAAAGATTTCTGCGTTTTTTTCTGTGTCGCAAGTCGAGATAGCGCGATTAGTGTTGAAATTGTTGAAGATCGAGCCATCATACACGATTGCCATTGACCGCACTGAATGGCAGTTAGGCAAGCAATGGGTTAATGTTTTGATGCTTTCAATCGCTTACCGGAGCATTTCGATTCCGTTATTTTGGACGGTTTTAGCTGAAAAAGGCTGTTCGGATAATTTAGAACGGAAAGCGATTTTGCAGAAGTTTATTGACGAGTTCGGAGCAAACAGGATCAGATTCGTGACGGCTGACCGCGAATTTTGTTCAAAAGACTGGCTTACTTATTTAGTTGAAAACAAAATCGCGTATCGGCTGCGAATCAAGGCAAGTTATCAAATCACGAACCGGCGCGGCGAATTAATCAAAGCATCGCGGTTATGTCGGACATTGAAGGTAAATGAACGGATGGAGCTGCGGGCAAAGCGCAGGTTGTGGAACAGAGCGGTGTTTGTGGCAGTTTGTCGGAAAGCCGACGGCGATCAGGTATTAGTCATCTCATCGGAGAAAAGTGGGAAGATATTGAGTGAGTATGGCGAAAGGTGGAAAATCGAAACTCTGTTCGGAATCTTAAAAACCCGCGGTTTTCGATTGGAAGATACGCACCTCACGGAAATTGAAAGAGTGAGTAAGTTATTATCGTTATTAACGATTGCGGTGATTTGGGCGATGCTGGCAGGTGAACTTGAAGGTCAGGCACAGCCATTGAAAACAAAAAAACACGGAAACTTGGAAAAGAGCATCTTCCGACTCGGTTTTGAGACTTTACGGAACTGCTTCTGCCAACTAACCACAAACTTTAGACAAAAGCAACGATTTCAACAACTTACGCTACTTTTGTCCTGTATTTAGATAAAATCTATGAAAAAAGCTGTCTTTGCCACATTATTTGTCTTTGTCTGTTTGTCATTGAACGCCTTTTCCCAAATCGTTTCGTCTTCCCCGATACAGACACGCCCGCGTGAAGTGATTACTAAGCCGACCACCTCGCCCTCGCTGACGCCCGCGCCACGCGGCGTAATCGTTACCAACACGTTGCCGTCGCCAATACCAACTGCAACGCCGAGCCCGACGCCCGCGCCGACGCAGAGTTCGTCTCCGATTTTCACCCAGATTTATCCGACACCAACCCCGACACCAAGACCTGCGCCGACTTTTTATAAACCAATAAGTTTCGCGCAAATCAAAAGCAAAATCGCCGAAGCCAAACGGCAAATGCAGGCGCGTCCGATTCCGACGGCTTTGACCGATAGTTTTTTAATAACCAATGTTATCAGAATTGCATTTCACGATTACAAAACCGGACAAATTGATTACATCGTGATGACAAAAGATTCGTTTTTAGCAAAGGGCGCAGAAATTCCCGTGACGACTTCGGGCGGTAAATTCGTAACGGTCAAAAACATCCGTGCCAACGGCGTGAATACGCCCGTAATGATTATTGACGCAGAGAATAAAGCGCATCTGCCGCTGCTTGTACAGTATCCGGTTGAGCGCAACGGCTCGCTTTACGAAATGGCTTTTTACATCTCAACGCATCCGGGCATCGCTACGCCGGAAGTCGTCAACGCCGGTCGAATTTATGTCCGAAACATAATTGACACGGCGCGGACGAATCTGCAAAAGAAAGGCATTTATATTTCGTCGCAAATTACCGATATGGCTGAACGTTTAAGCATCGTCGAACACGTTGACCACCAACGTTTCAATAACGAATATCATCCCAATATCTACAACGACATTTTCGCGCTTTACGCGCTCAACGAAGGGCAAACT
>JALYQJ010000426.1 GCA_030855875.1 Acidobacteriota bacterium | reverse complement strand
CATAATATATTGATACGCGACCGATTGATCGTCGAGATTGGCGGGCGTTCTGGCGAGCGAAGCGGTTTGCTCGAAGGTTAAGGATTTTTCCAGTAGTTCGCGCCGCAGATTTTCGAGCTGTGCGCCGGAAATCTGGCTTTCGCGCAAAGTAAACGCGCTGTATTCCGCCAAACCCTGCGAAAGCCACGCATCGTCAAACGATTTCAAACCGACCGTCAAACCCCACCATTGCAGAGCGGCTTCGCGCTGAAGACGCGCTTCCGTAATCTCGCGCGGCTGTTCAAAAAGCCGCGTCGCCATAAAAATCATTCCCTGTGTCGAATAAAAATCAAGGCTTTCGTCGTCAATCTGCGCGATTATAAGTTTCTTTCCGCTGTCGGGCTGTCCGAATTTTTTCGTGTAAAAATCCATCGCGCGTCCCAGAATTTCGCCGTAAGCGGCAACCTGCGCGTCCGCACCCGGTCTGGTATAAAATTGCAGTTCGTATTCGCCGAAACGCAGAGTTTTATTGATGTATTTGCCGTAAGCGAAATTTCCGACGAGGCTTTCTTTAGTGCGGACGAAGCGAGATTTTCCGCCGCTTTGCGCGACCGGCGAATCGCTCGCGCCGACGAGACTGTAACCGCCGGGAAGCGAAATCGAAATGTCCGATGTCGCTTGATCGGCGGCGTATTCGTGAAACGGAAACCAACGCGCCGCATACATCAGATAACCGTCGCTGTTGCCGATGTATGCGAGCCGTTTCGTCAAAAGCGGTCCGCCCGAAGGCGTTGCCAGAACGCCGCCGTATTTAAATCGCAAAGTGACGGGCGTTCCTTTTATAACCGTTTCGCCTAAATCAATCTTAACGCTCGGACCCAAATCGGAAACGCCGACCTGATCCTGAATAAATGTAATCTGATTTTGCGACGCGGGCGCGGGTTTCGCCGCCGGTCTGTTTTTCGTCTGCGAAGTCGTCGGAGCGGCGGAAAAAGAATTTATGCGCGAAATGCTTTCGACTTTGAGCGAGCCGTTCAGTTCAAATGTCACCGAGCGCGTATCTTCGCCGGGAACGAAATTCACGTCAACCGTCGCGTTTAATCTGTTTTCAGACGGTTCGAGCGAAACGTCCATCACATAATTTTTAACGTCAAACGGCGAGCGTTGAACCTGCTGCGCGAAAACTGCGGCGGAAAAAAACAGCGTCAGCCCGAACATCTGAAAAACGAATTTATTTAAATTTTTCATTACTTTACGGAAACCTTTATTTATCTTAATGATTTGCTATCTTTTGATGTAAGCGAAGCACGTTCCGTTTGCCGCGCAAAAATAAGTTGGGATTCAAGATTCAAGATTCAGGATTTAGAATTCTAAATCCTGAATCTTGAATTCATCTAACATAAATCGGGTTGGAAAATATCCACGGCATTTTATCAAACGGGCTTTCTATAACATCGAGATAAACTTCCGTGCGATACGCGCCTTTTTCCACCGCGTCGAAAACGATTTCGGTTTTGTTGCCCGCTTCGTAAACTTTTTCGCCGTTTTTGTAGACGACGAAACGCGCGTTTTGCGGCGCGACGGCTTTTAATCGAACGCCGTTTTGCAAAAGGATTTCGTCGCCCTGAATTTTACTTTCAGCACCGTTTTCCGCTGTAAATGAAAAACCGCTCGTGTCGCTCAAAACGTCGAAGCCGACGAATGCGTGTCCGTTTTTTAAGGCTTCGATTAAACTCTCCTGCGTTAATGTTTTATCTTTTTCAATCAAAACGTGAGTGCGAACGAGTCGGAAAATCGTTTGATAATCGTCGAATTTCAAACCGATGATTTTATTGCCCGCGTCGTCGCCGAGCAGATGAAAACCGAGATTTGAATGCGCGTCGCTTCCGGCAAAAAGCGTGATTTTTCTGTTCGCCGCGATTTCGTCGTATTTCCGCAGATTATCGTCGGGACGCGCGAAATACTTCGCCATTGTGAGTTCCGGGTAACTGCCGAAAGACCACAGCGCATTGAATAAAAATCCGACCGGATTCATATTTTTGGCGTTCGTGTGCAGGCTGAAAACTTCGATGCCGTCGTAATTGGAATCCCACGATTTGAACTTTTCCGGGTAAGTGACAAATGCGATTTGGCTGCTTTCGTGAATTTTTGCGAGAACGTCCGTCGTTTTCTGCGTCGCGTATTTCGCCGCGTCCGCGCCGCCCGCAATCATTAAAAATCGGTCGGAATCCGCCGTATCAATTTCATTGCCGCCGACAAAAAGAGTTTTGCCGTAAAAGCCGTTTAAAGTCAGAGCCGAAGTATCGAAAATCGGCGAGTAGTGTTCGGTCATCACGACATAATCGAGATCGTCAGCGTTTGCGCCGCCGATTAAATCGTCAAAATGTCCGGTGCTGTGTCCGCCCAAAGATGTGTGAGCGTGAATCACGCCTTTATATTCGTTAAAGTTCGGATTCGTTAAATTCGTTCTGTTCGTTTGCAGTTGATTGATTTTGGTCGAAAGTTTTGCGGTTTGGAAGCGATTATAAACAAAGGGAATTTGCGCCAGAAGAACGACGGCGAGCAAAACGAGAAGGATTTTCTTCCAAAGTTTCATTCATTCGGAGCGCGGACATCCTTGTCCGCAATAAACGCGAAGCGTTTGTAAACGCTTCTGTTAAATTTAATGTTGCATTTAACCGAAACTTTTTCATCGCTGGCGCGATAATGCGGACAAGGATATCCGCGCTCCCGGTTTAATCCAAAAAATCAACCGAAACGACTTTTTCGGCAATTTGTTTGCCGAGATTCGCAACTTTCTGATGTTCGGGATGAACGGTGTAAAAATCCAGAGCCGCGCGGTCGGGATAAACGGCGATTAATCCCGTGTCGAATGAGCGTTCGAGATGCAGAATGTCCGCGCCGACGTTAAAGCTCAGGATATTTGGAATCAAGTCCGGCAAACTTTTTAGTTTCGCAATGTGTTCGGCGCGTTGCTCTGCCGAAGTTTCAGGCTTGTATTTCCAGCAAACAATGTGTGTCAGCATAATTTTAAGACCAGATTTTTACCATTTCCAGCGAAAAGTTTTCGAGCAAAGGTTCGCCTCCGACGCTTTCAGGATTTTTTAATATTTTTGTTTCGCCGTTCTTCCGGTAAACGTGAACCTTTTTTTCAATCGGGTCAATCAGCCAACCCAATGTTGCGCCGTTCTTGATGTATTCCGTCATTTTGTTTCGCAGATTTTTCAGCGAATCTGAAGCCGGACGCAATTCGACGACAAAATCAGGACACAAAGGCGGAAACTTTTCTTGTTCGTCATCCGTCAGTTTTTCCCATCGTTCGTTTTTTATCCACGCCAAATCCGGTGAACGCTTTGCGCCGTTCGGCAATTTAAATACGGTTGAAGAATCGAATGCAACTCCGCTTCCATCTTTTTCCACCCAATTAAAAAAATATCCGATTAATGAAAAGTTGCGAATTCCTGTTTTCCCTCCGGTCGGCGGCATAATAACGAGTTCTCCTTCTTTGGTCAGTTCGATTTCCACGTCGGGATTATGACGACAGAAATTTTCAAACTCATCATCGGTGATTTTTTCGAGAACATCGCGGAAGTCCAAAACAATCGGCAAAAAATAATTGTCAATCAAAGCGGTTTCAGTTTGCATAAATTATTCTCCCTACTCACACCATTTTCGCGTAACTTCGTGGCGATACGCAAACATTTTTTCGACTTTTGGAACGACCGCAAACGGCGCGGCGATTGCACCGAAAATCCAGAAGGGCGGTTCGTATTCGATTTCGTCGCGCAAAACCGCGCCGTCTTCGTGCGCGGTGATTATATGACGATGCCGCCAGCTTTTGAACGGACCGGAAATCTGCACGTCTTCAAATTCGCGCGGCGGATCGTATTTCGTGTGTTCGGCGACCCAGCGAGACGAAATCAAGCCGAAAATTTTCTGCTCGATAATCGCGCGGGAACCGACGACGGAAATGTCGGCTTTTTGAATGATCTTCGCGTTTTCCCACGGCGGAATCAGTCGTTCGATGGCATCGGGAAGCGCGTGAAAAGCGAAAACTTTTTCGGGTGCGGCTTTAATAATTGATTCTTTGACGAATTGCATTTATTTACTTGACGATTCTTTTACCGGCGACCATTTCTGTAAAAATTCCGTGAATTTTTTCAGGTTGTATGATTCTTTGTCTTCAAGCTCGGCGGTATCTTGTGAATGAAGAAACGCACCGTCTTTTTCCAAAACGAAAATATGCGGGTAACCTTTGATTGTCGGATACAAAGCCAAAAACTCTTTATTTTCGTTTTCTTCGCTCATATTGATTTTGAGCCAGACGAAATTTTCGTCGCGCATTTTGGCTAGTTTAGGATTTTGGGTGAAAAATTTATCCATATAGCGACACCAGCCGCACCATTCGCCGCCGACATCGAGAATGATTCTTTTTCCGTCCGCTTGCGCGTTGGCAATCGCCATCTGCAAATCAATTTTCGAGTTGCGCGTCGGGTCAAATTTTTCTCGTTCCGGTTCGGCGGAAGCGGTTTCGACCTTTTTATTCGCGCTTTTCATCGGCGCGGTTTGGGCGCAGCATAATATGCCGCTCATTAAAAATAAGAATAGGATTAATGTAAGTTTTTTCATTTATTTGCTTGATATTTTGTTTTTCGGTTATATTTCAGAATTTCTCCTACAACGGACAATCTGTAGTTTCTCATAAACCAAATGTAAAACAGAAATTTTTATAATTTGTTATTTATTTCGCGTTTTTTCATTTAGCAAATCCCAAATCTTCCGCAGATGTCTTTCTTCGACGCGAATACTTCCGACCGATAATCTTAGAGTAAATTTGCCGTTTAATTTCGTGTGCGACAAATACGCTTCGCCCGAAGCGTTGATTTCGTTCATCATTTTTTCGTTAAAAGCGTCCAAATCCAAAACATCTTTCGGACACGCGCGAAAACAGACGAGCGCGAACGGAACCGGCGCGAGTAATTCAAAACTTTCGGATTCTTCGATCCAATTTGCAAATAAACGCGCCAGACGACAATGTTCGCGGATTCGCTCGATCAAACCTTCCTGCCCGAAATAGCGCATCACGAACCATAATTTCAGCGAACGAAAACGACGACCGAGTTGGATGCCGTAATCCATTCCGTTTTTCACGTTTTCGGTGTCGCTCGTTTTTAAATATTCCGGCACGAGCGAAAACGCTTTTTTCATCATTTCCAAATCTTTGCAATACAAAACCGACAAATCAAACGGCGTGAACAGCCATTTATGCGGATTCGTGACAATCGAATCGGCGCGTTCGCAGCCTTTGAAATACTGCTGAAATTCGGGAATGATCGCCGCGCTTCCGGCATAAGCCGCGTCAACGTGCAGCCAGATATTGTTTCTTTCGCAAATTTCGGCGATTTTTTCGACCGGATCAACACTCGTCGTCGAAGTCGTCCCGATTGTCGCCACGACGCAAAACGGAAGGAATCCCGCCGTTTTATCATCACGAATCGCTTCGCGCAATTTTTCTGCGTCCATTTCAAAACGCTCGTTCACCGGAATTTTTACGAGCGATTTCTGCCCTAAACCGAGCGTAATAACGGCTTTGTCAATCGAAGAATGAACCTGTTCCGAACAGTAAACGCGCAAAAGCGGCAAATCCGTGCGCCCGCTCATTCCGTCTTCGCGGATTCTTAAATCGAGTTTTTCGCGGGCGGCGGCAATCGCGTGCATCGTCGAAACCGAAGCCGTGTCGTAAATTATTCCCTCAAAAAAATCGGGCAGATTCATCATCTGCCGCAGCCAATTAAGCACAACGTCTTCGAGTTCGGTCGAAGCGGGCGCGGTTCGCCAGAGCATCGCCTTCATATCGAACGCGGCGGCGAGCATTTCGCCGAAAATGCCGACCGATGAAGTCGAAGTCGAAAAAAGCCCGTGAAAATTCGGGTGATTCCAGTGCGTCACGGCGGGCAGAATTAAGCGTTCGACATCGGCGAAAATCCTCGCAAAGTCTTCGCCTTGTTCGGGCGCGGCTGCGGGCAAATTGTCTTTCAGCCAGTTCGGTTCGATTTGCGAAAGAACCGGAAACTGCTCGATTTTTTCGTAATAGTCGGCAATCCAATCAATAATTTCGTGTCCGTGACGGCGGAAATCTTCGGTCGGCATATCGCCAGAATGTTTTGTTTCGATTTGTTTCATATAGGACTTTCTCAACTTAGAGGGAAATTTTAACGCAAAGACGCAAAGGCGCAAGGACGCAAAGGTTTTTTAATCGGCAAAGAGAGAAATCATTGCAGTTTTAGCCGACAAACATTCGACATAGCATTTGAAAAAGGTATAATGCGAATTTGAATATTTAATTCACAAGATTGTAAGATGTTCTGAAAAAACTTTTCCCTGTAAACGGCGTATTACGTCCGCCAGAGCATAACAAATCAAATCTTTAAGCAAAATTTTATTTAATGAGGTAGATATGACCAGAATCTTTTTAGCTATTTGTGTGGTAACTTCCATATTCCTTTCTTTTGCCTGTGTGCAAAAAGGCGGCGATGTTAATACCGCCGGAAGCGCGACCAGCGATATTAAAGTCGGCGTTTACGGCGATTTAAGCGGAGCGACGGCGAGTTTCGGGCAATCCACTAAAAACGGAATTCAACTTGCGGTTGACGAAATCAACGCGGCGGGCGGTGTGAACGGTAAAAAAATCACTCTGGTTATCGAAGACGATCAGGGACAGCCGCAATTGGCGAAAACGGTTATCTCAAAACTTATCAATCAAGATAAAGTTCGAGCCGTATTAGGCGAAGTTGCATCTTCAAACAGTCTTGCCGCCGCGCCAGTCGCGCAGGAGGCGCGCATTCCGATGATTACGCCTTCTTCGACCAATCCGAAAGTTACGGAAGTCGGCGATTATATTTCGCGCGTTTGCTTTATTGACCCGTTTCAAGGCGCGGTGATGGCAAAATTTGCCGCCAACACCTTGAAAGCGAAAACCGCCGCGATTTTAGGCGATGTCAACTCGGATTACAGCAAAGGTTTGACGGAATTCTTCGAGCAGGAATTCACAAAAAGCGGCGGACGAGTGGTATCGAAAGAGGCTTACACGCAAACCGACCCGGATTTCAAGGGGCAATTAACCAAAATTCGTAATCTTAACCCCGACGTGCTTTATATTCCCGGTTATTACGGACAAGTCGGAATCATCGCCCGTCAAGCCCGCGAACTCGGAATGAATATGCCGCTGCTCGGCGGCGACGGCTGGGATTCGCCGGAACTCTGGAAACTCGGCGGCGAATCTTTGAAAAACGCTTATATTTCCAACCATTATTCTGCGGAAAACCCGGCACCCGAAATTCAAAATTTCGTAAAAGCATATCAAGCTAAATTTAATGTCGCGCCTGATTCACTGGCAGCACTGGCGTATGATTCGGCAAAAGTTTTGGCTGACGCTATCAAACGTGCCGGCGGCGCGGAAGACAGCGCGAAATTAAAAGACGCGATTAACGCAACGAGAAATTTCGCGGGCGTTACCGGAACGATTACGCTCGACGCAAACCGTAATGCCGTCAAACCGGCAGTTGTTCTGGAACTTAATCCGGCGGCAAGCAAATTCGTGTTTAAGGAAACCATATATCCCGAAGGAATGACACCGCCCGCAGGCGCGGACACAACTTCAATAAACAATATGAATTCGATGTCGAACGCCAATATGATGACAAACGGCAATATGATGTCGAACTCAAATTCGATGATGAATACAAACACAAACGCCAATATAAATTCCGCCGCCAATTCGATGGTGGCAAATAATATGAATAGATAAGTTCAAGGTTCAAGGTTCAAAGTTAAAACAAACTTTAAACCTTGAACCTTGAACCTTGAACTTTATGGACACTTTTGTTCAGCAGCTTATCAACGGCTTGACCATCGGTTCGATTTACGCGCTGATTGCGCTCGGCTACACGATGGTTTACGGCATTTTGCGGCTTATCAATTTCGCGCACGGCGATATTTATATGGTCGGCGCGTATGCCGGATTTTTTCTGGCGACCTCGCTCGGTTTTGCCGCTGATCCGTCGGCTTTTGGTTTCGTCGTGACGCTCGTCGGCGCGATGGCGATTGCGGCGGCAATCGGGATGGCAATCGAGCGTTTTGCTTATCGCCCGGTCAGGAAATTCTCGAAAATGACGACGCTGATTACGGCAATCGGAATGTCGCTTTTAATCGAGTATCTTTTCGTCTTTTTCTTTTCGGGAACGCCGCGCTCATTTCCGCAGCTTCTGCCGAACGACAACATTACGCTTTTCGGCAACGCGACGATTTCAACTTCGCAAATCTTGATTTTCGTCGTTTCCATCGCGCTGATGCTACTGCTGCAATGGATTATTTTTTACACAAAAATCGGTAAAGCGATGCGAGCCGTTTCGTTTAATATAAATTCGGCGAAATTGATGGGCATTAACACGGATTTCGTCATCGCTTTCACATTCGCTTTAGGTTCGGCACTCGCGGCGGCAGGCGGCGTTTTGACGGCGCAGTATAATCCGAAAATCGAGCCGCTGATGGGAATTATCACAGGCTTGAAAGCATTCGTTGCCGCAGTTCTCGGCGGCATCGGCAATATTCCGGGCGCGGTTCTCGGCGGACTGCTTATCGGCGCGGCGGAAACTCTGGTCGTCGGCTACGGAAGTTATATCGGCATTCCTTCGACATACCGCGATGCGGTCGCTTTTGCTATTTTAATTTTGGTTCTCCTGGTTCGTCCCGCCGGACTTCTCGGCTCGAACGTGCAGGAAAAAGTTTGATAATAGTGGAGAGTAGAGAGTGGAGAGTGGAGAGTGAAAGAAAAAAACTCAACATTCTCTACTCTCTACTCTCTACTCTCTACTTAAAAATATGTCTTCTTGGGTGAAGAGTTTAATTGTCGGAATCATTGTTATCGCGCTTCTTTATGTTGTCAACGCGATGATGAGCAGCAGCGGATTTTTCGGAATCGGAGTTGACGATTATCAAGCGCGTCTGCTCGTTTTTATCGCCATCAACATTATTTTGGCGACTTCGCTAAACCTGATTAACGGTTTTACCGGACAATTTTCCATCGGACACGCCGGATTTATGGCGGTCGGCGCGTATTCTTCCGCTTATTTCACGGTCAATTACGGCAAAGCGATTGAAGATTCGTTTGCATTTTTGGGCGAAACCGGCGCAACAAGCATTGTATTGCTGATTGCCATTGTCATCGGCGCGATTGTTGCGGCGATTGCCGGTTTGATTGTCGGCATTCCTTCTCTGCGTTTGAAGGGCGATTATCTGGCAATTGTGACGCTCGGTTTTGCCGAAATTATTCGCATCGTGATTTTGAATATTGATGCCGTCGGCGGCGCGACCGGCTATCAGGTTCCCGGCTACGCGAATTTTCTCTGGATCGGAATTTTCGCCGTCATCACGGTTGTCGTCATTCACAACATCGTCAAATCCGACACCGGACGCGCACTCGTTTCAATCCGCGAAGACGAACTCGCAGCGGAAGCGATGGGCGTTAATACGACGCGCTACAAAGTTACGTCGTTCGTCATCGGCTCGGCTTTTGCCGGAATCGCCGGAGTTTTATTCGCCCATTACAACAAATTTCTTTCGACCAACGATTTTCAATTTATCAAATCTTTCGAGATTATCATTATGATTGTCATCGGCGGAATGGGTTCGATGACCGGCGCGATTTTAGGTGCAATTGTCGTCACGCTTCTGCCGGAAGTCTTGCGCCAGCTTCCAAGCGTTCAGGTTGGCGCAACCACATTTCAATTTGCCGATTTGCGGTTGGTTATTTTCGCCTTGATTTTAATTTTAACGATGATTTTGCGCCCGCAGGGAATTTTGGGAACGCGCGAATTCGGACTTAGCTGGCTCAAACGTCCGCAAAAAACTCCGGCAGGCACGGAAACAGTCGGCGACAGCGAAGGCGTTCCGATTGCTCAACAGGAAGAAGCGAAAAAATTGCAGAGCGAGGAGGACGAACGATGAGCGCGGCAGCAGCAGCAAACGGAAATTACATTCTGCAAACCGATAAGGCGACGATTCGTTTCGGCGGTCTGGTTGCCGTCAACGAACTGACGATGCAGGTTGCGCCAGGCGAAATTTACGGTTTAATCGGACCGAATGGCGCGGGCAAAACGACAATTTTCAATCTTCTGACCGGCGTTTATGAACCGACTTCCGGCGATATTACTATTGCCGGAACGCGCGTCAACGGGTTGCGACCGTTTCAAATATCGCGGCTCGGCGTTTCCCGAACTTTTCAGAATATCCGGCTTTTTCCTTCGATGAGCGTTTTGGAAAACGTCATTACGGCGTGTCATCGGCATTCCAATCAAAATCTGTTGGACGCGGTTTTTCGCCTGCCTAATTATTTCAAAGACGAACGCGAACACCGCGAATTTGCTCTTGAATTATTGCGAATTTTCGATTTGGAAAAATACAAAGACGAAGGCGGAACTTCGCTTCCATACGGCAATCAACGCCGTCTGGAAATCGTCCGCGCACTGGCAACTCGCCCGCAATTACTTCTTCTGGACGAACCGGCGGCGGGAATGAATCCGTCCGAACAGGAAGATTTGACGGGATTGATAAAACAAATCCGCGACCGTTTCGGGCTGACGATTGTGTTGGTCGAACACAATATGCGCGTCGTAATGGGTGTTTGCGACCGCATTCAGGTTGTAGATTACGGCAAATCAATCGCGCTCGGCTTGCCGCAGGACATCAAAAACGACCCGAAGGTTATTGAAGCATATCTTGGAGACTGAGAAGTCAGAAGTCAGAAGTCAGAAGTTGGAAAATAGATTTATGAAAGATTGTGATGTTTGCTAAGAGTTTTGAGGATTTAGAAATCTGGAAAAAGGCGCACGCTTTTGTCTTGAAAATTTACCGTCTGACAGAACACTTTCCGAAACACGAATTATTTGGTTTGACTTCACAATTTCGCCGCGCGGCAGTTTCTATTCCGGCAAATATTGCGGAAGGTTTTAAGAAAACCGGAAAAGCCGACAAACTTCGTTTTTATAATATCGTGCAAGGCTCATTGGAAGAATGTCGGTATTACTTGATTTTGGCAAAAGACTTAAATTACGGAGATGTTCAACAATTAAAATTTGATTTAGAAGAAGTTAGCAAAATGCTTGTTAGTTACATGCAGAAAATACGAAATGACAGATAAAATCGGACAATCGCCTGCTCAAATGCTGGTTTCTAATTGCTGATTTCTGACTTCTGACTTCTAAAAAACTTATGCTTGTTTTAGAAAATGTTTCGGTAAATTATGGCGCAATCGAAGCCTTGACCGGTATTTCGTTAGAGGTTAAACAAGGCGAAGTCGTTACTTTAATCGGCGCAAACGGCGCGGGTAAAACGACGACGCTTCGCACGATCACCGGCTTGCTCGAACCGCGAATCGGACGGGTGATGTATGAGGGCAAGCAGATTAGCGGAATGGCGGCGCATAAACTTGTGCCGATGGGAATTGCAATGTCGCCCGAAGGTCGCGGCGTTTTCGCCAATTTATCGGTGCGCGAAAATATGGAAATGGGCGCGTATATCCGCAATGATAAAAAAGGCATCGCCGACGATATGGAGCGCGGTTTTCGGATGTTTCCGCGAATGAAGGAACGCGAATCGCAAAAAGCCGGAACGCTTTCGGGCGGCGAACAGCAAATGCTGGCGATGGCTCGCGCTCTGATGTCGCGCCCGCGTTTGTTGCTATTAGACGAACCTTCGTTAGGACTTGCGCCGCTCGTCGTTCACACGATTTTTGAGGCGATTGACGAAATTCGCGCCGAAGGCACGACGATTTTATTGGTCGAACAAAATGCCAATGCTGCGCTTCACCATTCCGACCGCGCCTACGTGATGGAAACAGGCAGAATCGTAATGGAAGGCGATTCAAAACAATTAGCGCAAGACCCGCGAGTTAAGGAAGCGTATTTGGGCGAGTAAAAATTTTTTATTCAACAATCCAAAGATTTGTAAAAACAAAAAAGGACAGGCGCGAAACCTGTCCTTTTTTGTTTTTACAAAAAGAAGTTTTTAGTAAGTTATCGTCTTCGTTCCGTCTTCGGCTACCGACTCGCCCGATGAGCCTTCTTCACCGCCGCCGTCAATCTTTGCCAGCACGTCTTTGTAGATTTTTATGTTTCCGGCTTTCTCCATATTTTGGCGAATCGAGCCGAGATATTCGGAAAAGACTTCGCCGCGGTTTTGCTGAAGCATCGTTTGGACGAGCTGATCGCGCTGTTTGCCGAAACTTTCCATATCGGCTTCCGTGCGGTTGCTAACGCCGGCGATAAACCAATTATCACCGACTTTGAGCGGCGTTTTCATCGCTTCGCCGTTTTTCAAAGCGAATATCGCATCTTCTAGTGCTTCGTTGGTCGAAGCCGAAGGACCCTGACCGAGCGGCGAACCTAAAATGAAGCCTTTTTGTTCCTGCACCTTCAAACCTTTGGCTTGCGCGGCGGCGGCTAACGCGCTTGTCGAAGTCGCTCCGGCAGCAATTTGTCTGGCAATTTCTTCGACCTGAGTTCTGGCTTTTTCGAGTTTGATGGCTTCGGCGACTTGATCTTTAACTTCGTCGAATTCGGCGGCTCGCGGGTCTTTTTTATCAACTAAAATCGGAATAGCGAAACCGTTTTGGACGGGAATCCGGTCGCCGACATCGCTTGCGTTTTCGAGTTTCGCAATGCCTTCTTCAAACTGCGGCGAGATGCCGATGTTTTCCACCGTGTCGCCCGGTTTGACATATCCGGTTTCACGCACCATTTCCGCCGGAGTCATATTCGCTTGAGCGGCAAATTCGGCGGCGGTTTTCTGAACATCTTTAGTTTGTTTCAAACTGTCGGAAATTTTCTGCGCGAGTTCTGCGGCAACGCCGTAAGCGCGGCGATTTCGCAAACTCACTTCTAATTCTTTACGCGCATCTTCAAACGATTTCGGAACGTCTTCGCCGCGCCGCAAAATAAAAACTCTGCCCTGATAAGAAATCGGTTCGGTGACTTCGCCCGGCTGCATCGTCAAAAGCTGCTGATACGGATCGTTCGGATTGTTTTTATTTTCCTTGATTAAACCGGGAAGTTTTCCGCCGTTGCCGGCTGTTGCCGGATTTTCCGATTGTCCTTTGGCGAGTTCGGCAAAGGCTTCTTCGGAAATCATTCCGCCGTCTTTTCTGGCGTTCTGCACGATTTGATTGGCTTTTTCCGTGATTTGCGCCTCAAATTCCGGTTTCGGCACGCGCAAAACGAGTTCCTGACCGTTAACGCCCGCTTTTTTGCGGTCGGCGGGAAGTTTATCATATTCGGCTTTCAAATCTTCGTCGGAAATCTGAAGTTTCTCGCCGATTTTAGCGGTATTCAAAAAGACGTAGCGAATTTTCTTTTGCGGAACGGTGATAGCAAAACTCTGTTTGTTCTGCTCGTAATAGTTTCTCGATTCTTCGTCGGTCGGTTTGAATGTTTGCGCGAGGTCGGTCACGCTGACCGGCACATAGCTTAAATCGAATCTCGTGTTTTTGCGCTGATAATCCTTCAAAACCTCTTCTTCGGAAACGTTTACGCCCGATGTCACAAAGGCTTCGAGTTTTTGCGCGCTCACCTGATCGCGGACGGTTTGTTCGTAAGCGGCGACGCTGCCGAATTGGTCGGTGACATTTTGCTCGTAGCGTTTCTGGTCGAAAGGTGTCGTGTCGGATTTTAGCTGCTCGCGGATTTCAGCGGCGACTTCAGCATCGGTCGCCCGCAAACCTAAACGCTCGGCTTCAATCCGCGCGATTCGATTGCGAATCATTCCGTCGAGCATAAATTTAGCGGGCAGCGTCTGTCCGCCGAAACGGTTCATCGCTTCTTTTTGTCTGGCGATTTCGCCTGCCGTCACGGTTTCGCCGCCGACGGTGGCGACTGTTTCCGTGCTAAAAGCGGTGACGGTGGTTTGAGGTTTCTGGTCAAACAAAGTTGCGCCGATAAAAATCATACTGAAAATTAAGAGCAGCGCGAAAATCAAAATTATGAAATTACGGGTTTTTTCCAAACGACTGAAAAACTTTAACATCTTTTATTACCTGTTATATTGAAGATTTGAATTGAATTGTCCTCACGGAACAAACCGCGATTCTAGCAGATTATGACCGGAAGTCCAACGTCCGAAGCCCAAACTGCTGTAAATATCTAACGCTTTGATGCCGCGTTTTTGTCAAAAGTGGGCAAAGAAATCACTATTAATTCAATTTCAGATTTGTAATTACAAAATTTCGGGCATTTCAATTTATGTCTGGACGTGCGGTTACGCACATTTTTTACAAACCCGCCTGTTAAAACAAAAGTTCTCCGAGTTGAATTTTTCACGCGCTCGTTTCATTATCTAATTACCGGATTCGGACATCAGACTTTGAATAAAAGGCACATTAAATATTGGATACAAAAATAAAATGCGTCGGCGTGGTCGTTAAGCCGAATCACAAGGAAGCGTGGAAAACGGCTTGCGAATTATCGGCTTGGCTCGAAAAGCGCGGAATTGCTTTAATCGGCAAACCGCGCGAGCAAATCGAACGCCCGGACGCAGACCAATGCGATATTGATTCGGCGGAAACCGAAACTTTTCAATCGAAAGCCGATTTGATCGTCGTTCTCGGCGGCGACGGCACGATGATTTCAACGGCGCGTCTGACCGGCGACCGCGAAATTCCGGTTCTCGGTATCAATTACGGCAGTCTCGGTTATTTGACCGAATTTCGCATCGAGGAAATGTTCGCTGCGCTCGAAATGATTCTCGAAGGAAATTACGAAATTGACCGCCGCGTAATGCTCGATGTCGAGCATTGGCGCGTGGGGGAAAAACTTGCATTCGGGCGCGTTTTGAACGATGTCGTTATCAACAAAGCGGTTTTGGCGCGTGTCATCGAAATCGAAGTTCATCTCAACAATCTTTTCGTCAATTTGTTTCGCGCCGACGGATTGATTATTTCCACGCCGACCGGCTCGACCGCTTACAATCTTTCGGCGGGCGGACCGATTGTTTATCCTTCGATGAACGCGATGGTTTTAACGCCGATCTGTCCGTTTACGCTGACGAATCGCCCGATTGTGATGCCTGACAACGCGGAAATCGAATTAAAAGTGCGAAACAAACACGAAGGCGTAGTTTTAACTCTGGACGGTCAGATCGGTTATCAAATGAAAGCCGACGACCGCGTTTTGATTCGCAAAAGCCATACATCTTTCATTCTCGTCCAACCGCCGAACCGTAATTATTTCGATGTTTTGCGGAATAAGTTAAAATGGGGAAGATAATTAAAATGCTGAAAAAAATAATTTTATTCGCTTTTTGTCTAGTAGCTTTTGTCGGTGCGGTGAAGGCTCAAAGTAAATCTTCGGATGCAGAAGCGAAGAAAACCGCCGCGCCGACAAAGAAAGCCAATCAGCGTCCGGTCGGTTCTCCGAAAAAATCCGCATCCGAACCGTTTGAGAAAGCAACGGTTGCAGCGATGGCGGCGCAGTGCGTCAAACTCGACACGGAAGCGGGCGTTATCGAACTCGAAATGTTTCCCGAAAGTGCGCCCGAATCGGTGCGCGGTTTTCTCAATCTCGCCGCGACCGGCGCACTCGACACGACGACTTTTAACCGCGTCGTCCCCGGTTTTATCATTCAGGGCGGCGATCTCGGCACACACGAAAAATATACGAACGAACTCGCCAAACGCGCATCGCGCAATGTCCCGGACGAACCGAGCCAAATCAAACACGAACGCGGGATTATCTCAATGGCGCGAGCCGACACACCGAACAGCGCGACGACCAATTTCTTTATTCTTGTCGGCGCGGCGACGCACCTCGACGGAACTTTCGCCGCCTTCGGGCGCGTCGTGAGCGGAATGGAAACGATTGATGAGATCAACAAAATGCCGGTCGAAAACGAAAAACCGACGAAACCCGTCCGCATCAAACGCGCCACGGTCGCGCCGTGCGCCACAAGCGTCAAAACGATGGATAAATAAAGTTTTTGCTGTTATCTTATTAAAATTTGGACGGCTGCGCTTGAAATCTGAACATCTCGATTTGAACAGCTAAAACTTTTAGCTTGAATCTGACAAATGAAAAGAGCATCATTTATTAGTGAGTTTATTTGAAGTCATCGGCAAAATCGAAGACATCGAAATAATTGCTGTCGGCAGCAAAATTCGTGACCTCGAATGGCTGCGAAAAACTTACGGCTTCGGGCGTTGGCGTAAATTGAAAGGATTTGCCCGTGTTCGTTTTTTAGATGACGGTGAAGAATGTTCCGCCGAACTGCATTGGTATGAAGCGCACGGTATCGGCAGAGTTGAAATGAAAATCAAAGACCTTTCCGATTGAAGATTATGAGCGAGAAACCGCAATTTGCAATTTGTGTCAAAAACGAAGATTATCCGGCTTCGCTGCAGTTATGGAAAGTTTATCGAGTTCTGCCCGACGAAAAAGGAGCGCGACATAATATGATGAGAGTAGTTGACGAATCGGGCGAAGATTATCTTTTTGCCGCAAGTTATTTCGTTCCGGTAGAGTTGCCGCAAGCAGCCGAATCAGCACTTCTGGCAACGGCTTAAAGTTGGTTCATTTTAATTAAACAAACTCGGCTGCTCGTCTTCACCATCTCCAAAACCTTCGGGAAACCAGCGATATTTGCCCAAATCGCATTTACCTTTTTCGTTGAAACCAACGCCTTCGTCTTCGAGAATTTTCTGCTGCAAATTAACGGGAAGCGTCATTTTTCCGGTCGAACACGAGCCTTGCGAATTGATGACGCGCTGCCACGGAACGACTCCCGTGTCAGCGGCGTGCATCACATAGCCGATTGTTCGCGCCGTGTAGCCTTCGCCTAAAATGTCTGCGATTTGCCCGTAAGTCATCACGCGCCCGACCGGAATTTCACCGACGATTCTATACACTTTTTCCCGGTAGCTCTGTTCGTCAACATTCATAAATTTGAATTCGCAAATTTTATTTACCTTTCCGCAAAACCTTAGCTTTTCCCAAAACTTTCGTGTCCGCTTTGGCAGCCGACAATCTTGCGGTTCTCGTGCAGAGATTTGTTTGTAAAGTTTTCACGTTTGCGCCGCTCGTATAAACCAGATAACTTTCGCCGACTTCAAAGTTGTAGCCGCACATTGCGCTGTCGGATCCGGTCGTAACGGTAATTTGTTTGGAAACATTTCCTTTCCACGAACTCTGCACCTGAAATTTTACGATGACCTGAAAATTTTCCGGCTTTTTGATTACTTCCAGAACTTTGCCGGAGAAAACCGCCGCCGAATCTTTCTTTGCCCGATCAACCTGCTGTTTCAGCGGCTCGCCGCCGGACGGAAAGCAACTGCAAGCGTAAGCGTCAATATTTGTAAATATCAAAAATGCGAAAATGCCGATCAAATATAATGCAATTTTTTTCATTTTTTCCTCTCTTTGTTGAAAATAACTCCTAAATTTAGATGAGTTTGAAATGGTTTTCAGCCACCGTTATTTTCATTTTGACTTTTTATTCTTTTGAGGCGTTTCTTAAATTTCCCCTCTCTTTCCTTAAGCCAGATTCGCCATTCTTCGATAGCCGTTTCGCGTTCCGCCCGCGAACTCGCGGGTTTGAAATTTAATCAAGTCGAAGTCGCGTCGCGCAAACACATTTCGGCGAAAAATCTAATTTGCAAATCGTCGCTCGAAAGCGTTTCGATTAATTCTTCGATAGATTTTTCCGACATTGATTTTCGCTTGTTCACAAACTCTTTGCGGTTCATAAAACTATTTCATCACACAGAGTTTTCAAAATTAGTTCCGTGTTGATTGATATTCATTTTCGATTGTCTCTCAAAATCGTTCGCGCCGGTGCGCCGTCGCCCGCGCCGCCGATATATTTGAGCGGCAGACAAATCAATTCGTAATCACCCGCCGGAACTTCGCGCAAATCCAAACCTTCGATAATGACGACTTCCTTTTCGAGCAAAGTAATGTGCGTCGCAAAATCTTTCGAGCCGAATTTTTCGACCGAAAGATAATCAATGCCGACGAGTTTTATATTTTTTTCGGCTAAAATTTTCGCCGCTTCGGGCGTAATATATGTAAAATCGGTGCGAAAGCCTTTTTCCGGTTCGTTCCAGAATGCGGAATTGCGCGTTTTAAATAGAACGCGCTCGATTGATTCCAGATTTTCGAGATGCTGCGGTTCAATTGCCGTTACGTCGCCGGACAATTCGACGACGCGGCAGTTGCCGATCAATTTTTCAAATTCGAGTTCGTGAACGCGCCGTGCGCCTTCGATAAAATGAACGGGCGCGTCAACGTGAGTTCCGGTGTGAACGCCGAAGCAGATATGCGAAACATTTGCCGCGTCGCCTTTTGCGAGCGAATTGGCGATTTCGATTTTCACTTTTGGGTCGCCTTCGTAAATCGGGGTTTGGTCGAAAATCGGAAAAGTTACGTCGTAGATTTTCATAAAATTTTCGGTAAAACCGGCAAATAAAAAATCCAATAAATACTCGTCGCCGGTCTTCTCAAAGGATAATCGAAAACAAATTTTCAAACAAGATTTGCATTTCGGGAAAGTTTCTTTGTAGGCTACAAGTTATGATGAAAATTCAAAGAGATGAACACGGAAAAAAAGGCGCGTTTTATATCGAAAAGGACGGCGAGTGGATTGCGGAAATGACGTATATCAGAACCGGCGATAATGAAATCACGATTGACCACACCGAAGTTGACGAATCATTGCGCGACAAAGGCATCGGCGAAAAGTTAGTGGCGGAAGGCGTAAAATTCGCGCGGGAAAATAATATGCGAGTCGTTGCAACTTGTCCTTTTACCAGAAAAGTGATTAACGATACGCCTGATTTTCACGACGTTTTAGCCGATTAATTACGAACGATAGACAGCCCGCGAAGTAGGCGACGAAGCGAAAATCAACTGCAAATTGGTTTTCAGCTTTTCGTGTATTTCGCGGGTCAAATTTTTTATCAATGCCAGATTTGCGAATTTCCGCTTCGAGCTATTCAAACACCGCGCCTTTGATTTGGTCGTTTCTTTACGGAGCGAATCGCGGAAAAATCGAAATTATTCTCGACACTGCACCGGCGCGTTCGGCTCAACTGCTCGCCGAAAACCGCGTTGATGCCGCGCTCGTTCCCGTTATCGAATATCAAAGAATCGAAAATGCGCGGCTTGTTCCGAACGTCTGCGTCGGCGCGAAGGAGAAAGTCAGAAGCGTCTGTCTGG
>JALYQJ010000210.1 GCA_030855875.1 Acidobacteriota bacterium | reverse complement strand
GATGACCGATTTCTGGCTCAATCATTTTAATGTTTACGCCGGAAAAGCGGCGGTTCGCTGGTTTATTCCGTCTTACGAACGCGACGTGATTCGCAAAAACGCTCTCGGAAATTTCAAAGATTTGGTTAAAGGAACGGCGCAGCATCCGGCGATGCTTTTTTATCTGGACAATTTTCAAAGTATGTCGCCGAACACGCAGATGGGAAATAATCGCCGAAATCCGCGTTTACAGAAAGCGTTGCAAAGCGGACAGTTGACTCCGCGCCAACGTGAAAATTTAAAGAATCGCGGGCTTTCCGACGAACAAATCGAGCAGCGCATCAAACAGGCGCAGAATATGGCGAAACAGCCGAAACAACAGCGCGGTATCAACGAAAATTATGCCCGCGAATTGATGGAACTGCACACGCTCGGCGTTGACGGCGGATACACGCAGAAAGATATTGTCGAAGTTGCGCGCAGCTTTACCGGCTGGACGATTGCCGATCCGCGCGGCTATCGAAGCGCGGCGGCGAGTGAGATAAAAGGCGGCGAAAATCGCCGATTAAATCGTCTGCAACGACAGATGGGCGTTCCCGAAGACATCGAATCGGGCGAGTTTTACTTCAACGAAAAATGGCACGAAAACGGCGAAAAAGTCGTTTTAGGGCAGAAAATCAATGAAGGCGGAATGAAGGACGGGTTGAAAGTCGTTGACGTTCTCGTGGCGCATCCTTCGACGGCGAAATTTATCGCCCGCAAGTTAGCCGTCAAATTCGTCAATGACAATCCGAACGAGGCTTTAGTCGGTCGCGTCGCGCAGGCGTTTCAAAAATCCGGCGGCGACATCAAGACGACTTTACGCGCATTATTTAACGATAAAGAATTTTACGCGCCGGAAAATTACCGTGCGAAAATCAAAACTCCGTTTGAACTTCTTGCGAGTTCGCTTCGCGCACTCGATGCGGACGTGAAAACGAGTCCCGCGCTCGTCGGTCTTTTGGGCAAAATGGGCGAACCGCTTTACGGCTATATCGCGCCGACCGGCTATCCCGACACGGCGGAAGATTGGGTTAACACGGGCGCACTTTTGGAAAGAATGAATTTCGCCGTCGCTCTGGCTTCCAACCGAATTCCGCAGACAAAGGTAAATTTAGCGAAATTCGAGGCGAAATCGAAACAGGAAATTTTGAATAAAGCCGTCGGCGAAATTCTCGAAGGCGAAATTTCCGCTTCGACTCGAACAATGTTGCTTAAACAAATCGAACAGCCTTTGCCGGAGGTGAAACTCGCGGCGGAAACCGACGAAATGGCAATGGAAATGCCGATGATGGAAGGCGGAAACGGCGGTGGTCGTCGTGGAATGGGCGGACAAGTTCGCTTGCTCGCGCCGAGCGGCAACGCCGAAGTATTTAAGGTTGTCGGTCTGATATTAGGTTCGCCGGATTTTCAGCGTCAATAAATTCGGTTAGAAATATATGTAGATTAAGAAAGCATTTACGAAATGCTTTTATTTCGGTAAAAATAAACGGCTGGCAGATAAAATTATTTCTGCCAGCCGTTTATTTTTAATTGTAATAAAACGCGGATTATCTTATTCAGATTTTTTTAATCCGATTAATTGTAAAGCCGCCAGCCACATAAAACGCGGATTTAATATTAAATAGCGTTTCCAGAGTCTTTTCGGTTCCTGCGTCAAACGAAACAGCCATTCCAAACCTAATTTTCCCATCCATTCGGGCGATTGTTTGAGATTTCCCGCGTAGAAATCGAACGCCGCACCAACGCCGAGCATTACGGTTTTTAATTTGTCTTTGTGCGCCCACATCCAGTTTTCTTGTTTCGGACAGCCTAAACCCGCAAACAGAATGTCGGGCGCGGCGCGATTGATTTCCGTTGTCATAATCGCATCTTCTTCGACGTTTAAAGATCGAAACGGCGGCGAAAAAGCGTAAACGATTTTTAGTTTCGGCATTTCTTTGGCGGCGCGTTCCTTAACGGCATCAATAATTTCCTGTCGTCCGCCGTAAAAGCCGACCGATAAACCGTTTTTTTCAGCGTATCTACAAAGCGAAATCATTAAATCGCTGCCGCGAACGCGCGAAGCCGTTTTTTCGCCCTGTAATTTCTGCATCCAAACGAGCGGCATTCCATCGGTCACAATCAAATCCGCCGCGTTCACTTTTTCCGCGTATTCCGGGTCGTCGTAGCCTTCCATTACCATATGCACGGTCGAAAAACAGACGTAACCGCCTTTTCCATTTTCAACTAATTCGGCGATTTTTTGTATCACCGATTCGTGGGTGACGACATCGGGCAAAAGACTGACGACGCGGACACGGTTCGAGTTTTCGATTAAATTGTTTGTTAATTCTACTTCCCGCATTAAGACTTATTATTAATTTCCGCGTAAATATCTTCCAATTTGTTCATATAATCGCGTAAATTAAATTTTTCCTCGACGGTTTTCCGCGCATTTAAGCTAATCGTTTCCAAATCGGCTTTACCGGAAAGCAGCATTTTCAGTTTTTCAATCAACTGCGAAACATTACGCGGCTCGATCAAAAAACCGTTGATGCCGCTCTCGATGACCGCGCCGATTGAAGCCATTTCCGAAACGACGACGACGCAGCCAGCCGCCATCGCTTCGAGCAGTGCCAGCGGCAATCCTTCGCCGTAACGCGAAGGCAGCAGGAAAATGTCGCTTTCGGCTAACGCCCGCCATTTTTCCGCGCCCGACACAACGCCGCCGTAATAAAATTTATCGCCTAAAATCCGACTCATTTCCGCGATAAAAAAATCTTTGAGCGGTCCAGCGCCGTAACATTTAAACTGAAATCGGAAACCTTCTTTTTTCAAAATTTCGCAAACTTCGATAATTTCACTCAAACCTTTCGATTCGTGAATTCGTCCAAAAAAAATTATCGTCTTTTCTTTATTTTCGCGTTCAATAGCGGGAATCGCGTCAAGCGCAATCGCATTCGGCAAAATGCTCACGTTCAAATTTTTCCATCGGCGCGTCAAACTTTCCTTTTCGAGTTCGCTTAAAACCAAAACTTTGCTCGCAGAGCGCACCATTTTTTCGGCAATCCACGCCAGCGGGCGGCTTTCAAATTCCTCAACCAGAAAACGCCCGCCGTTCGGGTGCAGCAGAACCGGACGACCGGCAAGCCGCGCCGCCGCCGTCAAAGCGGCATCGCGCACGATTGAAAGCGGCACGAAAGCCGTATTGATATGCACTACATCAATTTTTTCATGAAGAATTTGCCGGAAAAAACGCGGCGGCAAAAAAAATTGTCTTAAAATCCAGCCGATGTCCGCCTTTTCGCTGTCTTTTCTTCCGGCGGAAAAATGAACGAACTCGCATCCGCCGCTTCCGGTAATTTCGCGGACAAGCGTGGAAATGCCGCTTACATTCTCTTTTTCGTCAAGACTCGGCGCGGTGATTAAAACTTTCATTCGGGCAACTGATTTGGTGATTAAGACTTTCGCCTTTTAAAGTATTTAAAATATTGATATTCAATTCAACCGTTCAACAGCGAATTATAAAGTTTTTTGAGTTCGCGCAGATGCGCTTCGATGCTGAAATCTTGTTTTGCAAAAACGTAAGCGCGTTTTGCTAAATCTTCACGCAGATTTTCATTTTGCAGCAGTTTTGTAAGTTTCTCGCCCAAAATCTCTGCGTTTTGAACAGGGAAAATCTCAGCGTATTTTCCGCCGCCGGAAACCTCTAAAAACGGCTCGATGTCGGACAAAACACACGGAACATTCGTCAGCATCGCTTCGATAGCGGCGATTCCGAGACCTTCGTGAATGGATGAAAACACGAAAATATCGAGCGAATCCAAAATTTTCGGCGCGTCGGAGCGTCCGCCGAGAAAGAAAACACGTTCGCTGATTTTATTTTCACGACAGAAATCAACGCATTCGGCGAATTTGTGTTCCGCGCCCGGCTCGGTTTTGCCGATGAACACGCAATAAGCGTTTTCGTTTTCGGCGAAAACTCGCGGCAAAGACTTACAAATTGTCATCTGGTCTTTGCGCGGATCGCGGTAAAAATTGGCGATCATTCCGAAAAGAAGAGCGTCGGCTGGTAAATCGAGTTCTTTTTTTAGAGTTTCGCCGCTCCACGCGAGCCGCTTTTCGTCCACGCCGTTGTAGATTATTTCCACATTACCGGCAAATTTCAAATTGAGTTCGCTTTCATACCAACGCTTGAGTCCTTGGCTGATAACGATGTTCATCGCCACCCGCGACAGCAGAAAACGCAGCGCAAGGCGATTTTTTTTTTCGGCGACAAAGCCTTGATGCGACAAAACGATTTTCGCATTTGTTCCGGCGCAGGCTAAATAAGCGTGAATTCCCTCGACCGGCTGATAAGCGTGAACGATTTGAATGTTCTGCTCTTTAATGATTTTTTTTAATTTGGCGATAACCGTCAAATCAATCGGCAATCGTCGGTTGAGCCGGACGAATTCGACTCCGCTTTCCCGATAATCCGCTTCCATTTCGCCGCCTCGGGTTGCCGCGACGGTTAAATCTAAGCCGTTAGCTTGCGCGTTGCGGCAAATATCCAAAGCTAAAGTTTCGATTCCGCCGCGATACATCGAATCGAGCAAATAAAGAATTTTCATAAAATCGGCAGGCGACGGTGCAGTTTTGGACTATTGAGTTTTAAACTTTATAATATCTCCGGTATGTCTGAAGTTTTCACTTTCGTTCCGTCTTATAATCACGCGCCGTTCATCGAACGATGCCTAAAATCTATCATAAAACAAACGCTCGCGCCAAAAAAACTGCTTGTTATTGACGACGGCTCAAAAGATGATTCGCCGCGAATTATCGAAAAGGTTTTAGAGGATTGTCCGTTTGACGCGGAACTTATTGTTCGGGAAAATCGCGGTTTGTGCGCGACTTTAAACGAAGGATTTGCGGCGAGTTCCGGCGAATATTTTGCTTATCTGGGGTCGGACGACGTTTGGTTTTCCAATTTTTTGGAGGAACGGGCAAAACTTCTCGACAAAAAACCGAATGCGGTTTTGGGTTACGGAAACGCGCTTTTTTTGAATGAAACGGATGAGATTTTCGAGAGTTCCGCCGAATGGTGGACTTTTCCGACCGACGCGCGCGAAATGCTGCGACTGGGAATCGCGCCGATTAGCTCGACGGTTTTTTATCGCCGCGCCGTTTTGGAAAAATACAGTTGGAACGAAAATTCGCGGCTCGAAGATTACGAGTTTTATATCAAACTTTGCGACGAAGGCGAATTTGCTTTCGACCCGCAGACGCTTTCCGTCTGGCGGCATCACGGCTACAATACGAGCGGTGATTTGAATCTGATGCTGACGGAAGTTTTGGCGGCGCAAGAGCGAAATTCCGAAAAACTCCGGCTCGATGAAACAAATTTTGAGGAAATTCAGCAGGCAATCCGCTTTCGTTACGCCGCCGATTTTTTGCACAAAGGTCTGAAAAAAGACGCGCTCAAACTGGCGGCGAAAAACTGGCGCGGCGCGACTTCAAAAACGCAGATTTTGAGATTTTCGGCGCGAATGTTTCTGCCGATGAGCGTGATAAAACTGCGTCGTAAACTTTGGCGCGAAAAACTGAACAGCAAATATTCGGTAAGCTGATTGTAAGGATTGGAGTTAAAAGAAAGGTTTGACGCAGAAAATTGAAAATACAAGGCAGACGACTTATATCAAACCGAGCCGGTCGTGGGTAAGTTTTGATTTGAAGGACCTTTGGACTTACCGCGAACTGCTTTATTTTTTGGCGTGGCGCGATGTCAAAATCCGTTACAAACAAACGGCAATCGGGGTTTTCTGGGCGATTTTGCAGCCGGTTTTAACGACGGCGATTTTTACGGTTTTGTTCAGCAATTTCGCGCGTTTTGAAACGAAAGACGTGCCTTATCCGCTCTTTGCTCTCAGCGGTTTGATGATTTGGCTGTTCGTTCACACTTCGATAACGATGGCGAGCAACAGTTTTGTCGGCAACGTCAATCTGGTGACGAAGGTTTATTTTCCGCGTTTAATTGTGCCGATTGCGGCGACGCTCGCCGGCTTGGTGGATTTGATTTTCAGTCTGACGATTTTAATAATCTTGATGATTTATTACGGTGTTGGGCTGACGTGGCAAATCGCGCTCGCGCCGGTTTTTCTTTTTTTGGCGATTACACAAACAGTCGCTTTCGGTACGCTTTTTTCCGCGCTCAATGTGCGTTTTCGTGATGTGAAATTCGCTCTGCCGTTCATTTTGCAGGTTTGGATGATTATTTCGCCGATTTTTTACCCGACGAGTATTTTATCGGAAAAATGGCGCATCGTGTTTGCCGTCAATCCTCTGACCGGAATTTTGGACGGATTCCGAAGCGCACTTTTCGGAACGCCGTTCGATTGGCAAATAATAGGCGTTTCATTTGTTTCGGTTGTAATTTTACTGGTAACTTCATTATTAATTTTTAAGCGAATGGAAGACGATTTTGCGGATTTGATTTAAGATTTTGTCTTTAGTTTTTGGTATTTTGCTGAACAGGTAATTACTCCAAAGTAAAAACAATCATTCATTAAAAACCAAAAAACCAAAAACGAAAGACCAAAAACTAAACCCAATGCAGGTTATAAAAGTCGAAAATTTATCGAAACTTTACTATTTGGGCGGCGGGCAGAATAATTCTCTGCGCGACGCGCTCGCAAGTTTCGTTAAAAGCCCGAAAAGAAAAGCGAAGCGAGAATTTTGGGCGTTGCGCGACATTAATTTTTCGGTTGGCGACGGCGAAACTCTGGGAATCATCGGACACAACGGCGCAGGCAAATCAACTTTATTAAAAATACTTTCGCGCATCACAAAACCGTCCGGCGGAATGATAGAAATTCACGGACGCGTCGGTTCGCTTTTAGAAGTCGGAACGGGTTTTCACAACGAACTCACGGGCAGAGAAAACATTTTTTTGAACGGCGCAATTCTTGGAATGAAACGTGCGGAAATCGGGAGTAAATTTGATGAAATCGTCGCTTTTTCCGAAATCGAAAAGTTTCTCGATACGCCCGTCAAACATTATTCTTCCGGGATGTATATGCGGCTCGCATTTGCCGTCGCCGCGCACCTCGAACCGGAAATTCTGATTGTGGACGAAGTTTTAGCCGTCGGCGACGTTTCATTTCAAAAAAAATGCTTGAAAAAAATGAAAGATGTCAGCAAAACGGGGCGGACGGTTCTGTTTGTTTCGCACGATATGTCGGCGATAACACGAATTTGCAGTCGGGCGATTGTTCTGGATAAAGGTGAAATCGCTTTCGAGGGAGATGCGGCGAAAGTTGTGCGCGATTACTTGAGTTCAGACCTCGGAATTTCTGCCGAACGCAATTTCAGCGAAGAATTTAACGCGCCCGCGAGCGAATTTGTTCATTTAAAACAAATCAGAATCATCAATGAAGACCGCGAAACTTGCGGCTCGCACGACATCCGACGCAAAATTGGTATTGAGGTGATTTACGAAGTTAAGGAAGCAGGGCAAATCCTTCTGCCGAATTTTCAAGTTTATAATCAAGACCGCGTTCAGCTTTTCACCGTGCAGGATGTCAGCCGCGAATGGCATCGGCGAGCGAAGGAAAAAGGCGAATACGTCAGCACGGTTTGGATTCCCGCGAATTTTATGGCGGAAGGTTCATTTTATGTAAATTTCGCCGTCGTTACTTATTTGCCGGCGATGCGCGTTCATTTCAATACCGTTGAAGTTGCCGGTTTCGATGTCGTTGACTCAATCGAAGGCGATACTGCGCGCGGCGATTACGCCGGAAAAATGGAAGGCGTAATTCGCCCGATTCTTGATTGGGAAACCGTTTTTAATGGTGAATGATGAATGGTGAATGATGAATTAAAAATAAATTCATCATTCACCATTCATCATTCACCGTTCACCACTATGCTAAATCCTTTGGAACATCCGGTTTGTTTGGAATTTCCGCTCTGGCTCGAAGAAACGGCTTGGGCGGAACACATTCCTTTTGCGATGTTTGTTGTTAGTGCGCTGCGTCCGAAAGTTTTGGTTGAACTCGGCGCGTTTCGCGGCGTTTCGTATTGCGCGTTTTGTCAGGCGGTCAAAGCCGCAAAAATCGAAACGCGCTGTTATGCGGTTGACACTTGGACTGGTGACGAACACGCCGGAATGCTTGAAGAGGGCGTTTTGACAAAACTTCGCGCTCATCACGATCCGCTTTACGCCGACTTTTCCCGCCTCGTGCAATCAACATTCGACGATGCCGCCGGGCATTTTGCCGACGATTCGATTGACTTGCTGCACATTGACGGTTTTCATACTTACGAAGCCGTCCGGCACGATTACGAAATGTGGCTGCCGAAAATGAGCAGTAAAGCGGTCATTCTTTTTCACGATACGAATGTGCGGGAACGCGGGTTCGGCGTGTGGAAATTTTGGGCGGAAGTGAAAGGTAAATATCCGCATTTCGATTTTCTACACGGTCACGGTTTGGGCGTTTTGGCGGTCGGGAAAGAAACTTCGCGCCAATTGGAAGTCCTATTTGGCGCGAACGAAGATGAAGCTATATTGATTCGAGAATTTTTTTATCAACTCGGCTCGCGGATTGACAGCGTAAGAATGTTTCACGGGCAGCAAAACCGTATCGAAATCCTCCAAACTTATGAACAAGTTGTGCGAGATTCAAAAACAATGCGAATTTACCGCATCCTAAAAACTGAAGGTGTCGGCGGTTTAATGAAAAAAGGAATCAAAAAAGTCGCTAAAGATGAATAAAATCTCAATCGCGCTTGGCACTTACAATGGTGCGCGTTTTTTGCCGGAACAATTAGAAAGTTTTTCGGCACAAACCGTTTTGCCGGACGAACTCATCGTCAGCGACGATTGCTCGACGGACGAAACCGCCGAAATAATCAGGGAATACGCCCGCGTCGCCCCGTTTCCGGTGAAGTTAAGCGAAAATCACATAAATCTCGGCTCGACCGCAAATTTTGAAAAAGCGATTTTGCTTTGCTCCGGCGACATCATTTTTTTGTCCGATCAGGACGACGTTTGGATGCCGACAAAAATCGAAAGAATCGCGGCGGAATTTGAAAAAAATGAGCGACTCGGATTCGTTTTTACCGATGCCGAACTGGTAGACGAAAATCTTGCGCCGCTCGGCAGGCGGCTTTGCGATTTTACTTTTCAGACAAAGCATCGGCACATCAAAAACAGCCGCGAGATGCTTGAACTGCTTCTGCCGCACAACTATGTTACCGGCGCGACGATGGCTTTTCGCGCCGATTTTCGGGAATTCTTTCTGCCGTTTCCGCTCGCTGTGCCGGATATGATTCACGATGCCTGGATTGCCTTGGTAACGGCTGCAATGGCTGAATTCAAGTTCTTGGACGAACCGCTTATTAAATACCGGCAACACGACCGGCAGCAAATCGGCGTGAAGTTTTTCGAGGATGTTGCCGCCGTAAAATTCGAGAGGATGGTTTCGGCACTCCGGGCATCGCAAACCGGTAAGGAAAGGATAAATAAAATTTATGAAATCTTTGAGCAAAACCCGAAGTTGTCAGACGAATCGGTTTTAATCGGGAAAATTAAGAAGAAATGTCTGGCGCAAACAGATGAAAGAATCCGTCATTATCAAACGAGAACAAATTTGCCGTCATCAAAAATCAACAGAATCCGGGCAGTTTGGCGCGAACTGAAAAGCAAGCGGTATCATAAATTTTCCAAAGGCTTTTTGAGCGCATTAAAAGATGTCGTTGCCGATTATTAAATTTTGACCGCCGACAAATTTACAAGGAAATCGAAAACTTTTTGCGCCGCTTTTTAATTTCAGTTCCAGAATCGGTTCGATGCCTTGTTAATCAAGACGAAGCTGGACGAATCCGCGTCGGTTGCGGTGACATGCGCTATATCGAAGACCGGCTCGATTTGTGTTACGGGCGAGTGAACGAAGATTGAGCGAAAACACGTTATAATAAAAGAGAATTACAAAAAGTAATATCGAATTTTAGTATTAAATCCGGCTCTGATAAAATCGCTCCGGCTGGCAGTCAGAAACCAACAGCGGCGATTTTGCCGAAATAATGACGTAGAAATATAATTTAAAATATGGCGGAAACACTCGGAACTTTAAGCGACAAACTAACAATTGTTAAACTCAAACAGTATCACACCGAAGATGCCGAAAGGCTCGCCAGTCTTGAGCGGCAGGAAGCGCAGCTGCGCGATGAAATAGACGAATTCGTCGCGGCGGCGATTGACGGGAAAATTCCGCTCGAAAAGCTGACTTTTTCGGCGAATAAAGTCTATAAAAAAGAAGGCAATGAAACGCGCGAAATCAGAGGCGGCATCGGCGAGATTTTTTCTTTTTTAGCCGATACCAACTGTAAACTCTGGCACGTTCAGGAAAAAGTTTATGAGTTTGAAGCGATTCCGGTCGAGGAAAAAGACTTGATCGTCAAAGATTTGGCAATCCTTAATCTGGAACGCAACAACTGTATTGACGAGATGGACAAGACGTTTCGCGCAATCATCGAATCAATCGTTTAAATGGTGAAGATTTTCTCGTAAAAAGTTAAACTGATTTATCGAAAATGTTTTTTATAAGTTTTTTACATTTGAAAGGTGAGAGATTTATTGCGCTGATTTTATAGAATTTTCTTAAGGCACAAACATTTTTGACTGACGCAGAAATTTCGTAAATTTAAATCGAACAAGGGAGAAATAATGGAAAAAAAACAATCATCAGATAACACGACGGACGCAAAAATCGAGCAGTTATCACAGCATACAACCGACGGCACAGACCAGCCTTTGACTACTAATCAAGGTTTAAAAATCAACGACAATCAAAATTCCTTAAAGGCGGGGACGCGCGGTCCGACGCTTTTGGAAGATTTTATAATGCGCGAGAAAATCACGCATTTTGACCACGAACGGATTCCCGAACGCATCGTTCACGCGCGCGGCGTGGCGGCGCACGGATATTTTGAACTGACCGAATCTTTAAAGGAATTTACGAAGGCGAAATTTTTGACCGAAGTCGGCAAAAAAACTCCGGTTTTTACTAGATTTTCGACCGTTGCCGGTTCGCGCGGTTCGAGCGATTTGGCGCGGGACGTGCGCGGTTTTGCGGTGAAATTTTATACAGAAGAAGGCAATTACGATTTGGTCGGAAACAATATTCCCGTCTTTTTTATTCAGGACGCGATAAAATTTCCCGATCTGATTCACGCGGTCAAACCCGAACCGAACAACGAAATTCCGCAGGCGGCTTCGGCGCACGATACTTTCTGGGATTTTATCAGCTTGATGCCCGAATCAATGCATATGATTATGTGGGTGATGTCGGACAGAGCGAT
>JALYQJ010000393.1 GCA_030855875.1 Acidobacteriota bacterium | reverse complement strand
CGCATCCAAACCGAAATCGAAACCCAACATTTCAAAAACGTCGCCCACAACCAACGAAACGAGCAGAAATAATAAACCGATGGCGCCGATTACCAGAAAAATTGTCATCAATCCGGTCATTAATTTTCTCCGTGTCTGGAATGATACAACGAATCAGGAAATTAGCCACGAACAAACACGAAAGAACACGAAAATAAAACCCAAAATAAAAACAACGTAATTTTTTTTCTGACACTTTCAGAAAAAACTTTAATTTTTAGCCACGAACAAACACGAAAATAACACGAAAGTAAGAATAAATAATTAGTCGTAAATTTTCTTTCTGCTTTTTTCGTGTTTTTTCGTGTTTGTTCGTGGCTAATCTCCTAATTTCCTATCGCATTAAAAAGCAGCGGAAACGTTGCCAGCGATTGACCGCGATATTGCGGGCGAAAGCCGAACAGGACGATTTTGCCTTTGCCCATTTTGATTTCGACGAGCGCGGCTTTTCCGGCGAGTTTTTCCGCGCCCAAAGCCCAGCCGGAAAGCAGAATGTCGCTGGATTTTTGCGGATAACGCGCAATGACTTTGACATTTGTGTTGTCGGTGATTTCAAACGCGGGCGAATCTTCAAACCACGCGATTGACTGCGCGGGCATTCCCTTGGCAATCGGGTGCGCGGTGTCGAGTTCGGTTCGCAAAATCGAGCCGGGAATAAAAAAATCCTTGCGCGGCAAGCCGTCGGTTACGTCTTTGATCGGCAAATCGAACTGTTTGATCGCAAAATCCGAAGCGCGGTTGAGAAAAACCAAAGTTCCGCCCGCTTCGACAAATTTTCGCAAATTCGCCACGCCTTCTTTGCCAACGCCGCCCGTGTATTCGTCGGGCATCGAGCCTTTCGCGTAGCCGTTCAATATTTGATTCGGCGATTGGTCGGGGAAGATGAGTGTTGATGAAAGGTTTGATTTTAGAATTTCCTCATTTTTGATAGATGAAGTTGTTAATTTTTCACAACGCTTTCCGTATCTACGCCAATTTTCGTTGTCTTCAAAAATAAAACGAGTCCAACCTTCATCCATTGAAGGAATGTATGAGCGATAAATTTGAGCTTTATTTATTTTTGGTCCATCTTTTCCAGAGCCGCAACCAAGTTGGCTTGGAATGCTCGATTGAACATTGATACGCGGAAGAGGAGCGAAAACAGGTTCGACATCAACATCAAATAAAAGTGAAATCGTATGCGCCGTAACGTCATAAGGCGTAATCGGATTTCCTTTTTCGTCTTTCAAATTTGGGTAAGTTTGCTTTTCTAATAGTGCTTTCGCAAAGTTTCCGTAAGGTTGTGCCGCTTTGATTAACAAAAATTCTTGAGTGCTACCGTCATCATTCGCTCTGTATTCATTTTTAAATTCAACTTTAGCTGTTTTCAAAATTCTTTCTAAATCAACAAATGGCGTAACTAAATAACCATATACTTCGCCGTCTTTTCGCGGTCTGACCGCTTCTTTGCCAATCGCGTAAAATCTCTTGAGCCACGCTTCGCGGTTGTCCGCCGAATGTTTCAGCAAACTGAACGCGGCGGTCGTCATATAATTCGTGATGTCGCGCAGATGCCACGCGCCGCCTTTCCAGACCGGGGAAAAATTCGGCGATTTTTTTTTGGCGTCGAAGCCTTCCGATCCGCGCAGATCGTCGAATTTTACCGCCGTCGGCGTAGCTAATTTCGCCGAAGCGGTTTCGCTTAAAATCCGCACGCCGCCGTGATAGTGCGAATAGGCGCGCGCCGGTGTCCACGCATCGTAAGTCGAATCGGTCGTGATTCCGGCGAAACCTTTGCCGCGCAGATCGTTCGCCATAAAATTTCCGAGTTCCGTATAGCCTTCGATTATTTCCTTCGGCACATTCGGCTCGACCGGCGCGAGATACGGCGGCAGAAAAAGCCGCGCGCCGCGTTCGCCCTGCTGATGAATGTCGTGGACGATTTGCGGATGCCATTCGTTGTGAATTTTATCAACCGTCAATTGCGTTTCGATTTGCGTAAACGCATACCAATCGCGGTTGTTGTCATGTCCGACGTATTTGAGATAAAGCTCCGGCGGCGACGTGCCTTCATACGGAGTTCCAAGCGTTTTGTCATACCAATTTTTGACAATATCAACGCCGTCGGGATTTAACGACGGAACGAGCAGAATAATCGTGTCCTGCAAAATCTTCTGAATTTCCGGCTCGTTCGATGTCGCAAGTTTATGTGCAATTAGCATCGAAGAAAGCGTCGAACCGACTTCGGTCGAGTGAATTCCGCAGGTGATTAAAACAATCGTTTTGCCTTGTTTGATTAAAGACTGCGCCGCTTTGTCGTTCGATTTTATCAGGCGCGGATCGGCGAGTTTCTTATTTATCTGTTTATATTTTTCGAGATTTTTCAAATTCTCAGGCGCGGAAATCGTCGCGTAAACAAACGGCGCATTCATTGTTGTTTTGCCGATTTCCTGCAATCTCACGCGGTCACTCGCCGCGTCGAGCTTTTGAAAATATTCGACGATTTGGCTCCAACTTGCCAATTTTCGGTCGTCGCCGGGCGTAAAACCCAGACTTTCAGTCGGCGCGGGAATTTTGGTTTGCGCGAAACTCGAAAATGCGAGAAGAAAAATAATCCCGCAAAGGCGCAAAGCTGCAAAGAAGGAAACAGGCGAAAAAGATTTATTTTTGAACATACGAAAATTCCTTTTGAAAGAGATTTTTAGATTTTTAGATTTTTAAGCAAGTGTAAACCAAAAAAGCGCGAATTTGAAGATTATTTCCGCGCGACGCACTTTTAGCATATTCATCTGAAATATTTCATCGGGCAAAAAGCGTTTTTATCACGATGATTAGTCAAATAAACACCAATCGCTTGCATCAAAACCATCGGCAAGTTAAATTAACGCAAGTTCAATTCTAAGACTTTCCCCGAAACCGAATGAAATTACGAATTACGAATTAAAGAAAGTTTCTTCAACATTCATAGTTCGTAATTTGAAATTCGTAATTGAAAAAATAAGGAGGCTTTACGAATGCAGAGAAATCCCTTTCTCGAAAAATTTCGACCGTATATTCCCGCAAGCGTCAACTTACGCGAACTTTCGATATTTCCTTTGATTGTCGGAACGCTGCTCGGCATCGTTTTCGGCGCGTCGTCGCTTTATCTGGTGCTGAAAACCGGCTTGACCGTTTCGGCTTCGATTCCGGTCGCCGTTATTTCGATCACGCTTTTCCGAATTTTATCGAAAGCCGGAATTACGAAAGACGCGACGATTCTGGAAAATATGACGGTGACGACTGCCGGAAGCGCGGGCGAATCAATCGCTTTCGGGCTTGGCGTAACGATGCCCGCGATTTTAATTCTCGGATTCGACCTCGATTTTACGCGCGTCATACTCGTCGCCGTGCTTGGCGGTCTGTTGGGAATTTTGATGATGATTCCGCTGCGCCGCGCTTTGATCGTGCAGCAGCACGGGCTTTTGAAATACCCGGAAGGAACGGCTTGCGCTCAGGTTTTGATTGCGGGCGCGGACGCGGAATCACGCGCTGCGGCGCAAACCGCCGATTCGTCAAAAATTATGGACGACGATTCGGCGACGACCGGCGGCAAAATTATTTCTATCGGTTTCGGCATCGGGTTTTTGTTTAATACTTTGATGACGGTTTTCAAAGCGTGGAAGGAAACTCCGACGAAGGAATTCGGCGCGCCGTTTCGCGGCGGTTCGATTTCGCTCGAAAACAATCCTGCGCTGCTTGGTGTCGGCTATATCATTGGACCGCGCATCGCCGGAATTATGTTCGCGGGCGGTGCGCTTTCGTATCTCGTTTTAATTCCGATGATTAGATATTTCGGCGAAGGCTTGCTTGCGCCGCTCGCGCCGGCGAGCGTGCCGATTGCGGAAATGGGCATTCAGGGCAGAAACAGTATTCAGGGCGATTATATTTTATATATCGGCGCGGGCGCGGTTGCCGCGGGCGGTATCATTTCGCTCGTGCGTTCACTGCCGCTCATTTGGCAGGGAATCAAAGGCGGATTCGGCGATTTGTTCGGCAAAGATGCAACGGCGAATCTGAACGGTGAAGAACAGCCGCGCACCGACCAAGACCTTTCGATCAAATGGGTCGTCGTCGGCATCATCGGTTTAATGACGGCGATTATTCTATTCCCGCAACTCGGTTTGAGCGTTTTTACAAGCCCGCTGGTCGCAATTATCGGTGCAGCTTTGATTATCATTTTCGGGTTTTTATTCGTGACGGTTTCATCGCGCTTGACCGGCGAAATCGGCTCATCATCGAACCCGATTTCGGGAATGACGGTGGCGACTTTGCTTTTGACCTGTTTGGTGTTTCTGCTGCTTGGCTGGACTGCCCCGAATCCATATTTCGTGACGGCACTTTCCATCGGCGGCATCGTCTGCATCGCCGCGTCGAACGGCGGCACGACTTCGCAGGATTTGAAGTCGAGTTTTCTCGTCGGCGGAACTCCGTGGAGACAGCAGACGGCGATTTTAGTCGGCGCACTCGCTTCGGCACTCGTTTTAGGTCCGATTTTAATCTGGCTTAATGATTCATCAACCGTTTATCAGCGCGTCGAACCGACCGCGTTCAGTTCGACCTTCCGCGTTCCAGAAAATGAACTGGCGCGTGATACTTCCGGTAATTATCTCGACGAGCAAATTCAAGGACGGCAAGCCGGTGAAGACGGCAATACTTATCGGGTTTGGTTTAATACGGCGACCGAGCCGGGACCGACCGGACGTTATCTCGTCAATATGCAGGGACAGCCGGTTTATCTGGTTGATCCGGGCATCAACGGAGTCGTGAAAAGTGTCCAGTTGGCGGACGGCACGACGGCGGAAGTAACGAAATATAACGCGCCGAAAGCGACTTTGATGAGCTATATCATCAAAGGTATTTTGAGTCAGGAGCTGCCGTG
This sequence comes from Acidobacteriota bacterium, assembly GCA_030855875.1. GTDB lineage: Bacteria > Acidobacteriota > Blastocatellia > Pyrinomonadales > Pyrinomonadaceae > SXVE01. The sequence goes on along the minus strand of JALYQJ010000393.1, from coordinate 10,533 downwards.
GGGTTTGGTTTTGCTCGGCGTGATGATTTCGGTCGTTCTGGAACTCGCCGGAATTCCGTCACTCGCCTTCGCCGTCGGGCTTTATCTGCCAATTGCGATTTCCGCGCCGATTTTCGTCGGCGGCGTAGTTCGTCATTTCGTTGACGTTTATTTGCGGCGAAAACTCGCTGATAAAAATCTGTCAGAAGCCGAAATGATTGCCGAAACCGATAAAAGTCCGGGCGTTTTGCTCGCTTCCGGTTACATCGCGGGCGGTGCGCTCGCCGGAATCGGAATTGCTTTGGCGACCGAATTTTTGAGCGGCACGATTTCCGGTTTTACCGATTGGTCCAAAGCGTATAATCCGTTTTATGAAGGCGCGGCAGCCGATTGGCTCGGTCTGATTCCGTTTATGATTTTAGCGGTTTTTCTCTATTTTGTCGGTCGGGAAATCTTTTTGGCAAATCGGAAAAATAATTATTCCGAACCGCCGCCGCCGCCAAATTTTGAGTAAATTTTGAGTAGAAAGAAAGATTTTTCCGAAAGCGAAAAATTTTGTTTACCTTTTTATATGTGACGCGCTATAATGATTTTGTAGCGCGTCATTTTTCTTTCCCAACGCGCATTTCCGACGACTAATTCTTCTAAATAATTTAAAACTAAAAATCACGGAGAAAATTAATGTTTTGTAGGCTTTTTCAGCTAAAAACTATTCTTTTGCTAACGATTTTCGTCGGCGGCTGCACGGTCGAAGCCGCGAAAAATCGTGAAGGCGAAATCGCCGAAAAGCCTGCCGTTCAAAATGGAGTTTCGCCGAAAAGCCTCGAAACGAAAAATGTTTCGAGCGGCGCGAAGATAAAAATCACGCCCGATTCGCCCGCCGATACGGTTCGCGTATTTTATAAAAACCTCCGCGAAAAGCGTTTCCGCGAAGCAATGTTTTTGACGAATCTGCGTCCGGCAATCGAAGGTTTGACCGACGCGGAATTAAAGGATTTGCAAATTGATTTTGAGCCGATTGCCCGGCAGGTTCCGGCTGAAATCGAAATAAACGGCGAAATCGTTTCCGGCGACGCGGCGACCGTGACGGCGAAATTACCCGACAACGAAACAGAGAAAATCGAATTACAGCAAATAAAATTGCGAAAGGAAAACAATTTCTGGGTGATTTTAACGGTTGACGCGGCGGCGGAAAAGCTCATTCGCAAAGAAGGAAAAAATTATTTTTTCGCTCTGCGAATCGAAACTCATCAGGCGGAAGCGAAAGAAATGCTCGGTCGGATTTCAAAAGCCGAAATGGTTTACGCGCTGCAAAATAACGGGTTTTACGCCGATATGCCGACGCTCATCGAAAAAGGCTTTTTGCCCGCCGATGCTGCAACTTCCGATTCGACCGGATATAATTACACGGTTTCGCTCGGAGCGGACAAAAAAAATTATTCGGCGGCGGCAACGCCCGCCGTCTACGGCAAAACCGGCAGACTCTCGTTTTTCTTCGAGTTTGACGGTAAAAACAATCCGCGTTTGACGGAAAAAGATAACGGCGGAAAATCGCTTCAAAAATGAACAATTTGTAAATTTCTACAATTTCGTGTTGAAATTTCGCGCGAAAAGACTTATAAGTTGTTTAATCCCTTTATTTTTAACTTCCAACGAGATACAAAACAATGATACGAAAACTGATTTCAAGGTTTAACAAATCGTTTGCCGAACGAATGGTCGCCGAACGCCGACGGCATAGTGTTCCGATTAAAGTATGGTTTGAGCCGGACAAAACAACGGGCAAATTAAAATTGCCGATTGAAAAACTGACGATTTCGGGCGAAACCAAAGATTTGAGCGTTTCCGGCATCGCCTTTATCGTTTCTTCAATTCGTATCAAGGAAAATTATCTGGTCGGCGAAGGCTGCACGCTCAATGCCGAAATTGATTTTCCGACCGGAAAAGTGCGGATGCAGATTGTCGGACAAAGATACGAACAAGTCGGTCAGCATATTTCGACGGCGCGTTATCTGATCGGAGCGCAAATAATCCAAATCAGCGAAGAAGACCGCGAAGTTTATGATCATTTTCTGCGTTACGGCGACGAGCGCAAAAAGGGAAGTCTTGCTTTCGGTGTAGACAAAACTTAAAAATTTCAGAAGGGAAAACCCCGAAATATTTAAAATTAAAAAGGCGCGTGGGAAATATATTTCCCGCGCTTTTTGTTTTTCGGCGGATTTTTGTGTTTTAATTTTTCCTGTGATGAAAGAAAAAATACGAATCGGAATTATCGGAACCGGATTTGCGCGAACCGTGCAGATTCCGGCGTTTCAGGCATTCGGTGACGTTGAAATCGTTTCGGTAGCGAGCGGTCGGCGCGAAAATGCGGCGGCGGCGGCGCGGGATTTTAATATTCCTCATTTCACCGGCGATTGGCGCGAAACGATAAAAAGAGAAGATGTGGATTTGATTTGCATTACCACGCCGCCGGTTTTTCACCGCGAAATGACACTTTTCGCTCTGGAAAACGACAAACACGTTTTGTGCGAAAAGCCGATGGCGATGAACGCCGCCGAAGCCTTTGAGATGTGGGAAAAATCTAAGGAAAAAAATCTTTTATGTTTGATTGACCACGAACTTCGTTTTCTAAACGGGCGAAAAAAGGCGCGGGAAATGATTTGCGCCGGTGAGATCGGAAAAGTTCGTCACGCCAAATATAATTTTCGCGCTCCGCATCGCGGCGATCCAAATCTGCCGTGGACTTGGTGGTCGGACGAAAAATCGGGCGGCGGTGCGCTCGGCGCAATTGGTTCGCACGTTTTCGACACGCTGCGCTGGTTTACGGGCGCGGAAATTTCGAGCGTTTTCTGCCAAATGCAAACGCACGTCAAAGAGCGGCGCGACGAAAAAACCGGCGAAATGAAAAAGGTTTCGACCGACGACGAAGCAAATTTGATTCTGCGTTTTTCCGAAAGTGAATTTTGCGAAGATGCGACGGCGAACATTGCGCTTTCGATGGTCGAATATCCGATTTACCAAAACCGCGTCGAATTTTTCGGCACAAAAGGCGCGGTTCGCGTCGAATATGACGGAGAACTTTTCGTCGGGAAAGCCGGAGATGAAAATTGGTGCAAAGTCGAAATCGAACTAAATCCCGGCGTTGACGGTGCGCGGGCGACCGGCTGGAACAACGGTTTTTTGGCTTTTGCCGGAGAAATAATCGAGGCTTTGAAAAACGGTGAAACAAATGTCGAAAACGCGGCGACGTTTGAAGACGGCTACATCATTCAGCTTATTTCGGACGCGGCGCGGGAATCGAATGAAAGTGAAAAAGTTATAAAAGTGGAGAAGATTTAGCCACGAATTACACTAATTCTCACGAATTATTTTTATGTTTTATTCGTGCTATTCGTGTAATTCGTGGCTAAAATTTATTTCATATATTTATCAAGAAAATCGGCGACGAGCGGATAAAGTTCGAGCCGGTTTTTCAATTTGGAAATGCCGTGACCTTCGTCGTCGAAAAGTTTGTATTCGACAATTGCGCCGCGTTTTTTCAGGGCGGCGACGACTTGTTCGGCTTCGGTGTAGGGAACGCGCGGATCGTTTCGTCCGTGAATGACGAATAGCGGCGTTTTGATGCGATCAATTTTCGCAATCGGCGAAATGAGGCGCAGAAATTCGATGTCTTTGTCGAGCATTCCGTATTCGACTTCGCGCTGTCGGCGGCGATAACCCGATGTGTTTTTCAGAAAAGTTTCCCAGTTGACGATGCCGACCGTGTTGACCGCCGCCGCGAAAAGTTCCGGGTAAAGCGTAATCGCCGCCATCGTCATATAACCGCCGTAACTGCCGCCTGTGACGGCGATTCGTTTTGCGTCCGCGCCGCCGGAAGTTTTCAGCCATTCGACCGCCGAAGCCAAATCTTTGACCGAATCTTCACGCAGACGCACGTCGTCGAGCGAAGCAAAAGTTTTGCCGTAGCCGGTCGAGCCGCGCACGTTCGTCGCTAAAACGGCGTAACCGCGGGAAAGATAATATTGATAAAGCGGATTGAAACCGGGACGTTCCTGTCCTTCGGGTCCGCCGTGAACGCTGACGATGACGGGAAAATTTTTATCATTAATTTTGAATGTTCTGCTTTCGCTGTTGATTGGAGTTATTGCTATATCGAACGGTTTGGGTTTGTAAAACCAAGCCGGAATCTCGCGCCCGTCAAAAGATTTGAATTTTATCAATTGCGGCTCAACGAATGATTCCTGCGGAATTCCGGCGCGGTCGCTTTTCGTGATTTGCGTCAAACTTTTCGCCGCCAAATCGTAAAGCCATACGTCGGAATTATTTTTCGCCGAAACGAACGAAAAGGCGAGTTTCGTGCCGTCTTTCGAGAAATCGAGTCCGCCGACGATGCCTTGCGCGGGAAGCGTGACGGGCAGAGTTTTGTTCATCGAAGCGGCGAGCGCGACGTATAATTCGCTGAAACCTTCGCGGTTAATGCTGTAAGCAAACATCTTATCGTCGTCGGAAAATGCCGTCGCGTCCAAATCCCAGTTTGTTTTATTAATCGCTTCTAATTTGCGCGTCGCCAAATCCATTTTCGAGAGAGCGACGAATTCGCCGTTTTGGTTCGTGCCTAAAACGATTGAATTGTTGTTCAAAAAATGAACATCCGAATACTGAGTCGCTGCGGCGTGCGGCGTGAGATGTGTCGCCTGTTTGGTTTTCGTGTCGAGCAAGTAGAAATCGTTATCCAAACTAAACTTTATAGAAGAACGCGAGACGATAATTTTCGAGCCGTCATCGGAAACCGCCGCGACGGAGTTCGAGCCGTCGTGCTGCAAAAGCATTTCTTCTTTGCCGCTCGTCACGTCCATTTGGTAAACGTCGAACCAGTTTCGGTCGCGTTTGTTCGATGTATAATAAATGCGTTTGCCGTCTTTCGACCATTCGCCGAAATTGTGCCGAACCTGTGGCGCGTCGGTCAATTGACGGACGTTCGCGCCGTTTTCCGTCATCCAGAAAAACTGCGTATTTTCGTCGCCGCCTTTCGCTTTGCCGAAAACAACACCGTTTCCGTCGGGCGACCGCGCAATAAAACCAATATTGTCATCGTAATTCGTGATTTGTTTCGGTTGTCCGTTCGGCAAATCAATCATCCAGATTTGCGACGTTCCCGAAACATTCGTCAGATAAATCAGACGTTTGCCGTCTTTTGAGAGCGACGGCGAACTTGCCGAACGAATATTTAAATATTGCTGAATCGTATGATTCGCTGGATTTTGCGCGAAAATCGGCGCACAAAAAATGAGCAGAGCGATAAAAAGGAAGATTTTTTTCATAAATTTTTCTCCGAAATGAAAATGGATAATGAAACTTTCGCTCCATTATCCATTATCCGGTTCTCATTTTCCAATGAAATCTTACAAACTCACTTTGCCGTATTCGCCGCCGTCAGCCGCTTTGCCTGTGACAATCGCCTTGACGAAACCGGCGATCTGCACGAGTTTCGAGTTCGGCGAATCCCAGTATTCGGCTTCTTCAACGGTTATTTTCAGCAAACAAAGCGTCGGATCGTCCAAGCCTTCGGGAAACCACGCCTTCAAAATCGGATTCCATAATTCTTCGATTTTCGCTTTGTCTTTGACGATTGCCGCGCGCCCCGAAACCGAAACATAGACGTTATCGTCCGGCTTTGAATAAGCGACGTTGACGCGATTGTCGGCTTCGATTTCGTCAACTTTGTGTGTTTGGTCGCTGGTAAAAAACCACAATGAGTTGTCGCCTTCATATTTCTGCGTTGACATCGGACGCGAACGCAAATGTCCGCCATTAATCGTCGTCAGCATCGCAAAGTCAATGTCTTCGATCAAGCCTTTTAATTTTTCGATTGACTCTTCCCGTGTTTTTTCGTTTGTTACTTCCATTTTTCCTTCCCGTTTTCGTTATAAATTTAGCGTCTGAAATCAGAAACGCCATAACTAAATCATACAATCCAAAATCCAAAATCTAAAATCCAAAATCAAGATGTGTGATCGTGAATGATGCGCCAGCCGTCTTTGAATTTGCGAAAAATGAGCGTGAATTTTCCGCCCGGTTTATCGTTTTCGCGCTGCAAAGCCCAGCTTCCCAAAACCGTCGCCGCATCTTTCGACAAAACCGTTATTTCCAAATCGGAAAAAGCTAAAACGCCCATTTTCGCCCGCGAATCGTAGTTTTTCTTGTAGCGGTCGAGCGTCGGCTGCCAGCCTTTGGTGACGTTTGCGCCGGAGACGAATTTCAGTTCCGGCGAATTCCAGTAGCCGCGCATAAAACCCTCGATGTCGCCCGCGTTCCACGCCGCCGTTTGTTCGTTCATCACGCGGCGGATTTCCGCGCTGATTTTTTCGTCGCGTTTGTTCGTTTGAGCAAACAGATTTGTTGCCGATAACGTCAAAACAAAAAACAGTAAAAAATATTTCATCATTTCTGTAATTTAACAAAAAATCTCGGCGGCTGGTATAAAAATAAAGCGATTCATTACAAGAATTTTTAACGCAAAGGCGCAAAGGCGCGAAGATGCAAAGGAAGAAATGATTTTTTGAATGTTTAATCTAAATGCCGATGTGCGATTTTCTTAAATTATCTTGTAGAATTTTGCGCCTTTGCATCTTGGCGACTTTGCGTTAAAAAAATCTTGAATTTCTTGAATTAAGGAAAAATAAAAACCGGCGCGAACGAAGCGGAAAAGCACAAATTGACAAAAGTTTTGAACGAAAGAAATCTCGCGCTCGCGCTTCTTCTCGAAAGAAACAAACTGCGAAAAAAATAAACCGCGCCGCAAATCGGAAAAGTGCGAAACTTTATAATCTCGTATTTTCTCAAATTACGGCGCGGCTTTTTCAATAAATTACATTTCCTTTTGCTTGTCGGTGAGCATAACGCCCATTTTTTCGAGCGTTTCTTTATTGAGAGTTCCGGTCACTTTCACGCCGTTCGCCGTTTGAAATTTGCGAATTCCGTCGCGCGTTGCGTCGTCGAGCTTTCCGGTCGCTTCGCCCGCATACATTCCGCCGGTTTTAAGTTTTGTTTGCGTCTCCATAATTTGCTCCTTTGTCGCCCGAAAAATTGGACCGCGTTTTTTCGGTTCGGTTGAATCGCCGGTTGCGGCGGTTTTAGCGGCGGCATAAGAACTTTCGGGAATCGGAATTTCCTTCTGCGCGTCGGTCAGCGCGATACTCATTTTTTCGAGCGTTGCGCGGTTGAGCGAACCGCTTTTTCGCAAACCGTTTTCGCCTTGAAACGCTTTGACGGCGGTTTTTGTTTCCGCGTCCGATTTGCCCGTTTCGGCGACTTTTAACATTTTCTGCGCCTGCATAATTTGTTCTTTATTGGCACGGAAATTTTTTCGTTTCGGTTTTGCGTCGGTTTGCTCCATCGGTTTCGGCGAAGCGGTCGCCGTTGCGGGAGTCTGCGCGTTGATCGAAATGCCGAAAAACGCCGACATTATTACTACGAATAGGAATTTTTTCATTTTACTGTCCTCTGTGATGTTAGAATTTTGAGTGTTATTCAAAAAACAATACGGGAGATAAAAAGACTAAAAAGCTGTCTTTTTGCCTTGGTGAAAGTTTTTATTGCTGATTAACGAAATGAGTATTATTTGAATTTTGATTTCTGTCAAGATTTTTTTTCAAAGATGTTGTTTTCATCGAATGTTTTAAAGTTAAAATTGAGCAACCTTTAATTTTAGCGCAATAAAAACAAAATTCCGTTCAAAAAACTTGCTGAATGAATGTTCATTCAGTATGATACTAGACACAAATTTATTCATCAGGAAAGGTTTAATTAAAAATGCTACAAATCAGAAAAGCCGCCGTTTTAGGCGCGGGGACAATGGGCGCGGCGATTGCGGCGCATCTTTCAAATGCCGGAATACCGACGCTGCTGCTTGACATCGCGCCGCGTGAGTTGTCGGAAGAACAGCAGAAAAAAGGCTTGCCGCTCGATTCGCCGCAGGTTCGTTACCACATCGTTAATTCATTGTTCGACGCGGCGAAAAAATTGAAGCCCGCGCCGTTTATGCTCGGCGATAACGCCAACTTGATTTCGCTTGGGAATTTTGAAGACGATTTACACAAGATTAAAGACTGCGATTTCGTGATCGAAGCGGTCGTCGAAAATCTTGACATTAAACATAAACTCTTTGCCGAAGTCGAAAAATATATGAAGCCGGGCGCGGTCATCGCGTCGAACACGAGCGGGATTCCGATTGAATCAATCGCCGCGCCGTTTTCCGACGATTTCAAAAAACATTTCGTCGGCGTTCACTTTTTCAACCCGCCGCGTTATATGAAATTGGTCGAAGTTATTCCGACCGAACAGACGAGCGAAGAAGTCGAAAAAGGTGTCAGCGAATTTCTCGACACTCGCTTGGGCAAAGGCGTTGTTCCGGCAAAAGACAGACCAAATTTTATCGCCAACCGCATCGGCGTTTTTTCGATGATGGCGACGATTAAAGAAATGATCGAAATGAATTTAACGCCGACCGAAGTTGACCAGATTACCGGAAAAGCGATTGGACACGCTTCATCGGCGACGTTCCGAACTTCTGATTTGGTCGGTTTGGATGTCACGGCGCACGTCGTCAAAAATCTTTATCCGGCGATTCCCGACGACGAAGACCGCGAAGTTTTTCAAACGCCCGAACTCATCAATACTTTGATGGAAAAGAAAATTCTCGGCGACAAAACGAATGGCGGATTTTTCAAAAAATCGAAAGGCGCGGACGGCAAGCGCGAGATTTTGGAACTCGATTTGAATACCTTTGAATACAAACCGCAGGTGAAAACAAAATTCGCTTCGATTGACGCGGCAAAAGCGATTGAAGATTTGCCGAAGCGCGTAAAAACTCTGGTTTGGGGACAAGATAATGTCGGCGAATTTTTGTGGAAAACGACTTCGCGCATTTCGCGTTACGCGGCGAATCGCATTCCCGAAATCGCGGACACGATTGTCGAAATTGACAACGCGATCAAATGGGGTTTTGGATGGGAAATCGGCGTGTTTGAAACTTGGGACGCGATTGGTGTGCGTTCATCGGTCGAGCGAATGAAAGCGGAAGGTCAGACGATTCCCGAAAATGTTCAGAAAATGCTTGATTCAGGCGCGGAAACTTTTTATAAATACGAAAACGGCACGAAGTCTTTTTACGATTTGGTGAACGGCGATTATAAAGAAATCGCCGATAAACAGGGAATTATCTTTTTGAAATCAGTCAAAGACCGGACGGGCGTAATCAAATCGAATTCCGCCGCGAGTTTGATTGACATTGGCGACGGCGTGGCTTGTCTCGAATTTCATTCAAAAATGAATTCGCTCGGCGGTGACACGGTTTCGATGCTGAAATATGCGGTTGATGAAACGGAAAAAAATCACGCCGGTTTGGTCGTCGGCAATCAGGGCGGCAATTTTTCGGCGGGCGCGAATATTATGATGATTCTGCTTGCCGCGCAGGAAGAAGAATGGGACGACATTGATTTGGGCATTCGGCAATTGCAAAAAGCCGTGATGCGTCTGCGTTATTCGTCAAAGCCGGTCGTCACCGCGCCTTACGGTTTAACGCTTGGCGGCGGCTGCGAAATTTCGATGCACGGCAACAAAACCCGTGCGGCGGGCGAAACTTATATCGGCTTGGTCGAAGTCGGAGTCGGGTTGATTCCGGCGGGCGGCGGCACGAAGGAATTGACGATGCGGGCGATGGACAAAGCGAAAGCCACGCCCGACGCTGACCCGCTCGCGTTTCTGAAAAAGACTTTTGAAACGATTGCGATGGGCAAAGTCGCAACTTCGGCGCAGGAAGCGCGTTCGTTCGGAATTTTGCGTGATTCGGACGCGATTTCGTTAAACGGCGACCGTTTAATCGCCGACGCGAAAGCCGACGTTCTCGCTTTGGCGGCGACCGGCTATGTCCAACCTGTCGAGCGCACAGACATTTTCGTAATGGGCGAACAGGCGCAAGCCGCCATCAAACTCGCTTTGCATATGATGAAGAGCGGCGGATTTATCTCTGAACACGACCATCTGATCGGCACAAAACTTGCCAAAATTATGAGCGGCGGTGATTTTAATCATTCGGAATACGTTTCGGAACAGCATCTGCTCGATCTGGAACGTGAAGCGTTTTTGTCACTTTGCGGAACGCGCAAAACGCAGGAACGCATTGCGGCGATGCTGAAAACGGGCAAGCCTTTGCGAAATTAAGGAAATTAGCCGCGAACAAACACGAAATTTCACGAACGAAAAGATTTGTTTGTGAAATTTCGCGGATTGATTTTGATAAAATAAATGTTTTGAGGAATGAAAAATGACTGTAACCGAACTTCTGCCGACCCTTAAACAATTAAATCGCTATGAAAAAATCCGCGTTGTGCAAATTTTGATTGATGATATTGCCAGAGAAGAAGCCGCTTTTTTTGAATCAGGCAAGCAATATGAAGTTTGGTCGCCCTACGAATCATACGAAGCGGCGGCAACTTTGCATAAGATGTTGGAAGAGAGAAAACAAAATGTCTGATGCCGTGAGATTTCCATATC
>JALYQJ010000348.1 GCA_030855875.1 Acidobacteriota bacterium | reverse complement strand
TATACATTTTAAATTGAGGCGCGAGATAAAAGAATTGCGGCAAAAATGCACAGAATTCACAAAATGTTTTTGAGATTTTTGTGCATCTTTGCGGCAAAATATCTGAGAATTTTTATAGCGAATCGGGATTTTTCTTAAAACAAAAAAAGCGGTTTAGTTTCATTAACTAAACCGCTTTTTTTAATTGGTCGGGGCGAGAGGATTCGAACCTCCGACCTCACGGTCCCGAACCGTGCGCGCTACCAGACTGCGCTACGCCCCGCTAAGACAAGAAATAATCTTAGGGCAGACTTCCGGCGAAGTCAACCCCGAATTAAACTTCCTGTTCGGCAGCGACGTTTGCCGCCAGCGTCTTTTTCTCGCGCCGGGCTTTTATATATTCATAAATAATCGGCAGAATCGAAAGCAGAACGATAACGATAACGACTTTATCAATATGATCTTCGAGCAGGAAATTCTCGATTCCGAAAACATTACGCATAAATGTTTCGACCAAACCACCGAGAAAATAGCCGGTCAGAAGCATACTCGTCACCCAGAAAAAACCGCCGAAAATGTTGTAAAGCAAAAATTGTTTATATGACATTTGCGCCGCGCCCGCGACAATCGGCGCAAACGTGCGGACAATCGGGACGAAACGCGCAATAATAATCGTTTTGCCGCCGTGTTTTTCGTAGAAAGCGTGGGCTTTTTGAATATGTTTCGGATTAAAAACACGCGATTTCGGGCGCGTGAAAAGCGTTTCGCCCATTTTCTTGCCGGTCAGATAACCGACCGCGTCGCCGACGACGGCGGCGACGAAAAGACTCAACATTAAAACGAATAAATTCATTTTTCCCGCCGCGGCGAAAAGTCCGGCGACGACGAGCAGGGAATCGCCCGGCAGAAAAAATCCGACGGCTAAACCGGTTTCGGCGAAAATAATGAAAAATAACGCGAAATAGACATAAATGCCGAAAGTGTCGAGCAAACTGTCAATCATAATCTTCGGATTGAGAAAATCCTTGACCTGATGTAGAAAATCAATTATTGACTGCATAATTTTTAAGATAAATGCGGAAAAACGGATGAAAAAAAATGCGGACGCGCAAAAATACCGCTGATTGACGCAAAGTAAACTTTAGCTTTTTTCAGTTATTTTGCCAACCGTGTTCGCCGATCAGAGGCACGAACGCGCACGCGCCGAAATCTTCGCGGTGAAAACCTTTTTCGGTGCGCGTGACGCGAATCAGATTTTGCGTTTTGGTGTCGTTTCCGATTGGAATCACGATTCGTCCGCCGATGTTTAGCTGTTTTAGAAGCGGTTCGGGAACAATCGGACCGCCCGCCGCAACCAGAATTGCGTCGAACGGCGAGTAAAGTTCCCAACCGTTCGTGCCGTCGGCGCAGCGCAGCGTGACGTTATTAAATCCGAATTTTTTCAAGCGTTCCTGCGCTTCTCCGGCGAGAACCGGAATACGCTCGATGGCGAAAACTCTTTTGGCAAGACTTGCTAAAATCGCCGTTTGATAGCCGGAACCCGCGCCGATTTCCAGCACGCGGCTTTTGTCATCGAGCGCGAGCAGTTCGGTCATTCGCGCCACGATAAACGGCTGCGAAATCGTCTGATTGGCGGCAATCGGAAGCGCGTTGTCTTTATAAGCCTGCGCTTTTAAGGCTTCGGGAACGAAAAGGTGACGCGGAATCCGCTGTATAATTTCCAGCACCTTTTCATCGTGAATTTTATAATGCTCGCGCAGACGCTGAACCATCCGCTGACGCGGAATTTCATATTCGTCTTTTAATTTAGAATGCGTTTGCATATTTTTCTCTTTTAGTTGAGATTATAAAACAATTTGAGAGATGTGTTGAGCCGTCGAAAACAGAACGCGAATTTAATAAGTCGGCGCGATGTGATTTTTAATTAGCCGCAGATTTACCGGAAGCATACCCGCAATTATTTCCTCAAAGGCGCAAAGTTCGCAATGAAAATAAAAGTTTTTTAATGCGCGTAAACATCTGTTCGGCTTACATTCCGTGCGCTTTACGCTTCAAGACGCAGCGGCAGAGACATCTGCACGAACGTTCCTTCGCCCGCCTCGCTATTGATTCGCATTTTGCCGCCGTGCTGTTCGATGATCGCTTTGGTCAATTTCAAGCCCGTGCGGTAATCGCGGCGGTGTTTGATGTCAATTTCGTCAACCGTCAGACTGTCCGAGCCTTCGCCGTTATCGCCGACTTCGATCAACAAATCAGTTTCTTTCAGCCGCGCTCTTAATCCTAGTTTCCCGCCGCTTTCGGGTAATGCTTTGAGTGCGTTGCGAATCAATTCGCTGACGGCTTCGCGGATTTTCAGATGGTCGAGCGAGGCGTATTTTATTTCTTTGTCCACTTCGAGTTCAAAACTTACGCCGCGATTGCTCAGTTCGTCGTGAAACCGCA
>JALYQJ010000336.1 GCA_030855875.1 Acidobacteriota bacterium | reverse complement strand
CGAAAAAGAAAGAGGAAGAACCGGCAACCGTCAAAGCCGCCGAAGAAATTTCCGAAGCGGTATTTGACCATAAATTGACAAAAAGCGAAAAAGAACCGGCGGGCGAAGCGGTGCATTACGCGATGGGCGCAACGTCGGGTTTGATTTACGGCATCGCTTCCGAGATTGCGCCGGTGACGACCGTCGGATTAGGCTTGCCGTTCGGCGCAGCGGTTTGGCTAGTGGCTGATGATGTTGTTGTTCCCGCGCTCGGACTGGCAAAACCGGCGACCGAATATCCGCTTTCGACACACGCTTACGCTCTTTCGTCACATTTGGTTTATGGATTAACGACCGATTTGGTGCGGCGGGCGGTGCGCGATTTATTGGACTGAAAATTTTATGGCAGAACCGAAAGAAGATGAAACCGGAACGGGCGAAGAAACCGAAGTCGAACGCGCCGTCAGCAATAATTTAGGTGTCGTCATCCACTTTTTTCTTTCCGCGCTCGCGGTGTTGCTGTTGGCAGCGGCTGCCATTGCCGCTTACGATACGGTTATCCGTGAATTTCCCGCGCTCTGGCAGCGGCAAGACGAATATGTGGTTTTGCAGCGAATCATCGAAACTATTTTGCTAGTTGCGATTGCTGCCGAATTTGCGCTTTTGCTGCTGTTTCATCGAATGAGCGCGGCGGTTGAAGTCGTCGTTTTTGTCATCGCCCGCAAAACCGTCAGCCCGGAAATCACCGCGCTCGATCTACTTTTGTGCGCGGCGGCAATCGCCGGACTTATCATTTTACGATTTCATTATTTGCCCGGCAAAACAACTTAAACAAAAAACGCTCCGGCAAAATCTTTTATAAAAAAATGCCGACCTTAAAGTTAGATTTCTTTCTTAATGAAGAAATAAGATTCGCATGAAAAAATTAATTTTAGCAGTAACAATAATTCTGTCACCTCTGTTTCATAACACGGCGTTTGGTTGCAGTTGTCCTACTGTTGGCACAATGAATCCGACTTTTGGACAAATTGAATCCGCACGACTTAGAGATTTTGAAAGTGCCGTCGCTGTCTTTTCCGGGGAAGTTATCGAATTAGAACCAAATAAAGCCACATTCAAAGTTGAGAAGATATGGAAAGGAGAATTGGTTGATGAGATTGTGATGGTGATTCAACTGAAAAAAGATAGTGGCGTGTATGTTAGGACAAGCTGTAATTATCACTATGTGTTGGGTGAAAAGTATTTAGTTTATGCTTACGGCGCAAGCGATGAACTCAATGCGCACGGTTGCACTAGAACTACTGGTTTCAAGAACGTGGAGCGTTTTGAAGAAGAGATGAAAGGGCTTAATAAAATCAAGTTGCCCGATGTAAGAAACATCAAGCCAACCGGGAAAAGTAAAAATTAAATGAATGATTTAGATTTTAGCAATTGGACTTGCCCTTTGCCGCTTCGTGATTATCCGAAAATCGTTCTCGGACACGGCGGCGGCGGCAAGCTCTCAAACGAGTTAATCGAAAATCTTTTTCTGCCCGCTTTTTCAAATGAAACGCTGGAAAAATTGGGCGATGCGGCGACGATTGATTTAAGTGAGATATTGCAAAACGGCTCGCGGTTCGCCTATTCAACCGATTCATTTGTCGTCAATCCGTTATTCTTTCCCGGCGGCAACATCGGCGATTTGGCAATCAACGGCACGGTCAACGATGTGGCGATGAGCGGCGCAAAACCGCTTTTTTTGAGCGCGGGATTTATCATCGAAGAAGGTTTCGAGATGGAATCTCTGGGGAAAATCGTGGATTCGATGAGCCGCGCCGCAATTGCCGCGAATGTTCACGTCGTCACCGGCGACACGAAGGTTGTCGAGCGCGGCAAAGGCGACGGCGTTTTTATCAATACGAGCGGTATCGGCATCATTCCCGAAGGCGTGAACATCGCGCCGAATCTCGCGCAAACGGGCGATGTCGTCATCGTTTCCGGCGAAATTGGTCTGCACGGAATAGCGATTATGAGCGTCCGCGAAGGTTTGGAATTCGACGCGCCTATTTTCTCGGATTGTGCGCCGCTGCATAATTTAGTCGCGGAAATGCTGGAAGTGACGAAGGAAATTCACGTCCTCAGAGATGCGACGCGCGGCGGCGTGGCTTCGGTTTTAAATGAAATCGCCAAATCTTCAAACGTCGGAATTCGCCTTCAGGAAAACAGTCTGCCCGTTCCGCGAATTGTGCGTTCGGCTTGCGAAATGCTCGGACTCGACCCGCTTTACGTCGCTAACGAAGGCAAATTGGTAGCGATTCTGCCGCGCCGGTTCGCCGATGAAATGCTTGAGAAAATGCGCCTGAATGAACACGGCGAAAAGGCGGAAATTATCGGCGAAGTGGTCGGCGAACACGCCGGAATGGTCGTGGCGAAAACCGGCATCGGCGGAACGCGCGTCGTTGATTTGCAGCTTGGCGAACAGTTGCCGCGCATCTGCTGAAAACAGTTATCAGTTATCAGTTATCAGTTATCAGCGAACAATAAAAACTATCATTATTTTATAACTGCTAACGGCTTTGTTGCACAAATAATCATTTCTCTCAATTTCAATTTTCGGTTCAGCTAACAACTTTGTCGCTGTCCGGCATTCCCAAGTGCGTCATCCGGTTTAAGGCGGCGCATTTGATGATTATTTCCT
>JALYQJ010000192.1 GCA_030855875.1 Acidobacteriota bacterium | reverse complement strand
AAACGCGCGATGCTTCTGTGCGGTTCGCCCTGCACTAAAGTGAACAAACCGCCGATCAGAATTTTTCCGTCCGGCTGGATTTTAACGGCTAAAACCGCTGCGTCCGTTTGCTGCATAAACGCCGCGTCCAAAGTGCCGTCGGCGTTTAATCTGCCGATATGACGCTGATTGACGCTGCCGTTTAAGGTCGTAAATTCGCCGCCGAGAACGATTTTACCGTCCGCCTGTAAATCGAAATCGTAAACGACGGCGTTTGCGCCTCCCGCCGGATTAAACGAATTATCGAGTCTTCCTTCGCCGAATAGCCGCGCGATCCCGCCGCGATTTGCCGAACCGACTTGTGTAAAACTGCCGCCGATCAGAATTTTCCCGTCCGGTTGCGTCAAAATTTTATAGACGGTATTGTTCGGCTGCGTCGGTTCAAAACCTGAGTCGAGCGAACCGTCCTGATTAAATCTGGCGATGCGGCGCGTCGTTTGACTGCTGTCAACAATGTCGCCCGCGACGAGAATTTGTCCGTTCGTCAAAATAAATATGTCTTTTATCAAACTTACGCTGCTCAGATTCGGAGCGAAACTCGTATCGCGCGAACCGTCGGAATTTAATCTGGCGAGCGTGATTCCGTTATCCGCGCCGACCAAAATTTTCCCGTCCGCCTGAACTGCGACGGCATTGATAATCTGATTCGTTGTAAAATACGGCACAAACGTCGTGTCGAGGCTTCCGTCGGAATTCAAACGCGCCAGCGAATTTCGGGCGACACCATTGACGAACGGAAACTCACCGCCGATTAAAATTTTCCCGTTCGGAAGCTGCAAAATTTCGCGCACTCTGCCGATTCGGGCGATATACGGCGCAAACGAGTCGAGAGCTTTACCGTCGCTGTTGACCAAAATCAAAGGCGAACCGACGACATCGTTGTTTGTTCCGACGAAAATATTTCCGTCCGAAAGAATTTCGATGTCGTTGACTGCGGTAGTCGTTAAAATCGTGTTGTCCTGAAACGCGGTGTCGAGCGTTCCGTTTTCGTTCAACTGCGCTAATTTTTGCCGCGCAATCGTCCCGTAAGAAGTAAACCCGCCGCCGATAATAATTTTTCCGTTCGGTCGGACGGCAATGTCGTTAATTACACCGTCGGCTTCCATAGTGTTGAGATTGAAGTTCGTATCGAGCGTCCCGTCCGTGTTCAACCGCGCGATTCTTTCCTGTTCGAGACCGTTAACGCTCGTAAAACTTCCGCCGGCTAATATTTTTCCGTCCGCCTGAAGTTTGACGACTTCAATCGAATTATTCGTAGTTGCCTGTGTGAATTCAATGTCCTGCGCTCTCCCGTTCCGGCTGTAGCGGCGAACAAAATTAACGGAATTAAGGACACCGGCGACGATAATCTTGCCGTCCGGCTGCACTTCCGCATCATTCACCCGGTCGGCGGGAAATCCGGTCGCAAAAGTGTTGTCAACCGTTCCGTTGGCATTTAAAAGTCCTAAATTGGAAACACGCGAACCGATAAATCGAAATTCGCCGCCGACGAGAATTTTATCGTCCGGCAAAATCTCGATGTCCAGAATCGAATGCACCTGATCGGTTTGCGGAGCGATAAAAGTCGAATCCAAACTGCCGTCCGGGTTGAGCCGCTTGAGTCCGGGAGCGAGAATTCCGTCCGCGCCGAAAAGTCCGCCGCCGACAATAATTTTCCCGTCCGACTGAATCCCGATGGCGTAAATAGTTGCGCCGATACCGAAACTGCTGAAAAAATCCGGCGGATTAAAAGATTCGTCAACGCTTCCGTCAGCATCGAATCTAACGAGTCCGCTGCGGGCGAAACCGTCAACTTCGGTAAAAATTCCGCCGACGAGAACTTTATCGTCCGACTGTTTTTTTGTAGCAAAAACATTTCCCTTGACATTGCCGTAAGCCGAAGCCCGAAACGACAAATCCACATCGCCCGCCGCGCCGTAAACAGCAAAATCCATTGCCAAAGCGACAGCAATCAAAAAAATTATAGAAAGACGTTTCAACAGAAACGATTTAATAAACGAATACATATTTTTATACAAGATAGTCTGAAGAAACTTCAGTAAAAATTAAAATATTAAAATAATGAGATTGGAAAGCTATGAACCGGCTAATTATACTCTCACAAAACTTTTATGTAAATCGTTCAGCAATATAACTTCGAACAATAGATTTGTTTATTTTCGTCAAAGATTTTGAATTTGATTTTTGAATAAATTACAGTCAATCTTAACGCAGATAATTTATCAAACTTTTCATTTATAACAAACAAAAAACAGAAATTAAATGGTAAAACCTTTGAAAAAAACCCTTTTGCTGCTTATCGTTTTGCTGAACCTGCAAATTTTCGCTTTTGCACAGAGCAATTACGAACGCGCGAATTTGTGGGAAAAGGAAATCGCCGCTTTTGCTGCCGCCGATAAAAAGGAATCGCCGTCGAAGGGTAAAGTTTTGTTTGTCGGCAGTTCGAGCATTCGCGGCTGGCGCACCTTGAAAGAGGATTTTCCCGGATTTTATACGATAAATCGCGGGTTCGGCGGTTCGCATCTCGAAGACGTAAATTTTTACGCGCCGCAGATTGTTACGCCGTATAAGCCGCAGTTAATCGCGCTTTACGCGGGTGAAAACGATATTGTCGCCGGAAAATCGGTCGAGGTCGTCTATGATGATTACAAAAAATTCGTTTCGATAGTGCGAAAAAAATTACCGAAAACCCGATTGATTTTTGTTTCTTTGAAACCGAGTCCGTCGCGTTGGGAGTTTGCGCCGAAATTTAAGGAATTGAACGCTTTAATCAAAACGCACACCGAAACCGACAAACATTTATTATTTGTTGATGTCTGGTCGCCGATGCTCGATGCCGACGGCGAGCCGAAAAAAAATATTTTCCAAGCCGACAATCTGCACTTAAACGACGAAGGTTATAGAATTTGGCGCACAACGCTTTTGCCTTTTATAAAAACAGGCTTCAAAGGAAATTTTCGGTAATTTAGATTTTTTACCGGCACATCGGTAAATTCACTTAGTTCTCTGCTTACATTTTCGGTGATTTGCATTTTCACAATCAGCTGAATCTGAAAATGTGTTTATACGTGCTAATATTGAGTGGAATTGAGCGTTTAATATTGACTGAAAAATATCATAGAACGCCCCGAAAAATCTAATTAAAACAAGCCTTTTATGTCATATCAAGTTATCGCCCGCAAATGGCGACCGCAGACTTTTGAAGAAGTTACGGGTCAGGAAGCGATTACGCGCACTCTGCGTAACGCTCTAGAACACGACCGGCTTCATCACGCATATCTGTTTTCGGGTGCGCGCGGTGTCGGCAAAACGACGACCGCGAGGCTTTTGGCGAAAGCGTTGAATTGCCACAAAACGACCGTGCCGAATCCGCAGCCGTGTTCGTTCACGGACGAAAACGCCTGCGCTTCGTGCAAAGAAATTTCCGAAAGTCGCTCGATTGACGTTTTGGAATTCGATGCCGCTTCGCACACGAAGGTCGAAGAAATACGCGATATAATTCTGGAAAGCATTAATATCAATCCGGCGCGTGACCGTTACAAAATTTTCATCATTGACGAAGTTCATATGCTTTCCACTTCGTCGTTTAACGCGCTGCTCAAAACACTCGAAGAACCGCCGCCGAACGTCGAATTTATAATGGCGACGACCGAACTTCACAAAGTTCCCGACACAATTCTTTCACGCTGTCAGGAATTCGAGTTTCGCACGATTGCCGTTAATAAAATTTTCGAGCGTCTGAAAATCATCGCTGAAGCCGAAAACGTCGTAATTTCCGACGAAGCGTTAAAGGAAATCGCGCGTTCCGGCGAAGGTTCGATGCGCGACGCGCAATCGAATTTCGATCAGGTTATCAGTTTCTCCGGCGAACAAATCACGACCGAAGACGTAACCGCCGCGCTCGGTCTGGCGAGCGCGGAAATGCTCACGCGCATTACATCGGCGATTGCCGAAAACAATCCGAAAGAAGCCTTATTAGTCGTTGACGAATTGATTTCGCGCGGGCAGGATTTGCGAAATTTCTGCCGCGATCTGCTTTCGTTTTTCCGCGATCTGCTCGTTTTCAAAATGGCTGCCGACGCGGAAAATCTGCTCGACACGGCAATTTTGAGCCGCGAAGAAATGCAGAAAAATGCCGCGCCTTTTAATGAATCGGATTTGA
>JALYQJ010000189.1 GCA_030855875.1 Acidobacteriota bacterium | reverse complement strand
GATTTTGCACGCGGCGGGAAGCGATTTGAATCACGTTTTGCAGTTTACTATTTACGTTTCGGAGATGGAACTTTGGGATAAAGTCAACGAAACATATGCGCGAATTTTGGGCGAACACAAACCGGCGCGGGCGATTGTGCCGGTGAAGGATTTGCACTTCGGGACGAAGATTGAAATTCAGGCGATTGCGGCGGTGAAAAATTAGCGATGCAGTATTACGGAATAGATTGGCTGGCGACCGTCTGCGGTTTGACGGGCGTTTATCTTTTGGGGAATAAAAACAAAATCGGTTTTCTCGTTTTTATGGCGGCGAGTTTGAGTTGGGTGACGTTCGGGATTTTGACGGGCAGCGTTGCCGTCGTTGTCGGCAGTTCGATTTTCTTTTTTATGCACTTGCGCGGCTTCATCAACTGGACGAGAGAAGCAAATTTATGAATCTGACAATTTATCAGGTTGATGCGTTTACGAAAAATGTTTTCGCGGGAAATCCGGCGGCGATTTGTCCGCTTGACGATTGGATTGATGCGGAACTAATGCAGAAAATCGCGCTCGAAAATAACCTTTCGGAGACGGCATTTTTCGTTAAAAAGCAAGATTTTTACGAATTGCGATGGTTCACGCCGACGTTTGAAATTGATTTGTGCGGACACGCGACTTTGGCGAGCGCGTTTGTGATTTACGACATTTTGGGTTCGGATGAAAAGGTTTTAAAATTTCAGACGAAAAGCGGGCTTTTGACGGTTGAAAAGGAAAACGATTTGCTTGTTTTGGATTTTCCGGCGCGTCCGGCTGAAAAATGTGAAACGCCAAAAGGTTTGATTGAAGCGATTGGCGGAACGCCGTCGGAAGTTTTGAAATCGCGCGATTATCTGATGGTTTACGAATCGGAAGACGAACTTCGCGCGTTGAATCCGAACTTCGCCGAACTTTTGAAGATTGACGCGCACGCCGTTATCGTCACGGCAAAAGGAAAAGATTGCGATTTTGTTTCGAGATTTTTCGCGCCCGAAGTCGGCGTTTTTGAAGACCCCGTAACCGGCTCGGCGCACTGCACTCTGATTCCTTATTGGGCGGAAAAACTTGGCAAAACCGAACTTTTCGCCCGGCAAATTTCAGCTCGCGGCGGCGAATTATTTTGCGAATTAGAAGGCGACCGCGTAAAAATCGGCGGCAATGCGGTTTTATATTTGAAAGGCGAGATTTACGTCTGATGTTTGAAGAAATCAAAAATGAATTGTCGCGGCTCGAAAATCAGCACGAAATTAAGATTTTGCTCGCAGTCGAGAGCGGCAGTCGCGCGTGGGGATTTGCTTCGACCGATAGTGATTGGGATGTGAGATATGTTTACGTTCACAAACTCGATTGGTATTTGAGAATTGACGAAGGCAGAGATTCGCAGGACGAGATTTTGGCGAACGATATTGATCTTGCGGGTTGGGAGTTGAAAAAGGCTCTGCGGCTTTTTCGCAAATCAAATCCGCCGATGCTCGAATGGCTGCGGAGTCCGATTGTTTATTTAGAACAGTTTTCAACCGCCGAAAAACTGCGCGAAATGAGCGAAGAATATTTCAATCCGAAATCGTGTATGTATCATTATTTGAGTATGGCGAAGAATAATTTTCGAGAGTTTTTGCAGAAAGATTTGATTAAATCGAAGAAATATTTCTATGTTTTGCGTCCGGTTTTGGCTTGTGATTGGATCAAGCAAATGAAAATGATGCCGCCGATGAAGTTTCAAACGCTGGTAGATTCGCAAGTAAAAGATGAACGAATTACAGCGGAAATCACCGAACTTTTGAAGCGAAAAATGGCGGGCGAAGAGTTAAAGGAAGAACCGAGAATTGAAATTTTGAATGAGTTTTTGGAGCGAAAAATAGAATTTTATAAAGATTACGTTAGCGAAATTGAGCCGAACGACAAACCGCAGACGGCGTTGCTTGACGAATTATTTAAGCAAACGATTTACGAAGTTTGGAAATAAAGTATAAAAGCGAAATAAAAATTATGTTATTGGAAATCAGAGATTTACACGCAAGTATTGATGACAAAGAAATTTTGAAAGGCTTGAATTTGACCGTTAGCAAAGGCGAAGTTCACGCGATTATGGGACCGAACGGGTCGGGGAAATCTACGCTGTCGAAAGTTTTGGCAGGACATCCGTCGTATGAAGTGACGAAGGGCGAAGTGCTTTACAACGGCGAGAATCTGCTTGAATTAGAGCCGGACGAACGCGCGAAGGCGGGAATTTTTCTCGCGTTTCAATATCCGGTCGAAGTTCCGGGCGTGTCGAATTCGCAGTTTTTGCGGCTCGCTTATAACGAGAAAATGAAACATTTGGGCGAAGAAGAACTTGACCCGCTCGAATTTAACGATTATCTAAAGGAAAAAGCGAAAATCGTCGAAATGGACAAATCGTTTTTCAATCGTTCGGTCAACGAAGGCTTTTCCGGCGGCGAGAAAAAGCGCAACGAAATTCTGCAGATGGCGGTTTTGAATCCGACGCTGGCGATTCTCGACGAAACCGATTCGGGATTGGATATTGACGCGCTCAGAATTGTCGCCGAAGGTGTCAATAAATTGCGAAGCGCGGACAACGCGATAATTTTAGTCACGCATTATCAAAGGCTCTTAAATTATATTATTCCCGATTTCGTCCACGTTCTCGCCGACGGCAGAGTCGTCAAAGAAGGCGGCAAGGAATTGGCACTTGAACTCGAAGAAAAAGGCTACGATTGGGTAAAATCGGCGAATGCTAAATAGAGGTTAAAATGAATCAAATTTATACGGCGATTGTGAAGCAGGACGGCGATTGGTGGATTGGTTGGATTGAAGAAATTTCCGGCGTAAATTGTCAGGAAAAAACACGCGAGCAATTGGTTGAAACGCTGAAAATAACTTTGCAGGAGGCGTTGGATTTTAATCGCCAGGATGCTTTGGCAGCGGCGGGTGCGAATTATCAGGAATTGTCAATCGCATTATGAAACGCCGCGATTTGATCCGTTATTTGACGGCGAACGGCTGTGAACTTTTGCGTGAGGGCGGTAATCATTCGTGGTGGCACAATCCGTCGCAGAACAGGCGTTCGGCAGTTCCTCGACACAACGAAATCAGCGAAGACTTAGCAAAAAAGATTTGCAAGGATTTAGGAATTCCAAAAATAAAATGAGTTTACAAGCAGGAAAAGAAACGATTTACAAACAGGACTTTCAGACGAGTTTAGAGAGAGCAAATCAACCGGATTGGTTGAAGAATTTGCGCGAAAAGGCTTTTCGATATTTCACGGAAAACGGTTTTCCGGTGGTGCAGAGTGAGGAATGGAAATATACGAATATCGCGCCGATGGCGAAGGAAAATTTTTTGTTGGCTGAGTTGTCCGAAGCGGCGACGGACGATATTGAGACGGAGAATTTGGAAATCGAAATTAATTCTGCGCCCGCCGCCTCGAAAACCTCTGACTTTGTTTTTGAGGAATCCAAAGCGAGCGTTTTGATTTTCAGCAACGGCGTTTTTGATAAAGAAGCATCGAAGTTAGACGATTTGCAGAGCGCGACGATTTTAAGTTTTTCGGAAGCTGTTGCTGATGAGAAATACGCTGAGATTTTTCAGGCGAAACTCGGCAATCTGGTTGATTCGGAAAAGAATGGATTTACGGCTTTGAACACGGCTTTTATCGGGGAAGGTGTTTTTATCTATTTGCCGAAAAACTCGAAAATCGAATCACCGATGCAGCTTTTGTTTACAACGGACGAAGGCAAAGTTTCGTTTCCGCGCGTTTTGATTGTCGCGGAAAGTTTTGCGGAAGCGACAATTGTTGAAACTTATAATCGCAGCGATGAAACGAAATATCTGACGAATGCAGTTGTCGAAATCTCGGTCGCCGACGAAGCGAAAATTAAACATTTTCGCGTTCAGCGTGAATCGCATCAGGCGTTTCACGTTTCGACGACGGCGGCGGAAGTCGGGCGAGGTTCGGTTTATGATACGACGGCGATTAATTTGGGCGCACGTCTTTCGCGGCACGATGTTTTGGTGAAATTTAACGCGGAAGGCGGCGAAGCGTTTGTTGATGGGCTTTATTTTCTTGGCGAATCGCAGCATCACGACACGCATTCGGTCATCAAACACGACGTGCCGAACTGCACTTCGCATCAAACCTACAAAGGAATTTTGAACGACAAATCGCGCGGCGTGTTCAACGGGAAAGTTTTCGTCGCCGTCGGCGCATCCGGGACGGACGGTTATCAGTCGAATAAAAATCTGCTGCTTTCAAACGAAGCGCGGGTTGACACGAAACCGCAGTTGGAGATTTTCAACGACGACGTAAAATGCTCGCACGGCGCGACCGTCGGACAGTTGGAAGAAGAAGAATTATTTTATCTTCTATCGCGGGGTTTGAACGATAATTTGGCGCGAAATCTTCTGACATACGGTTTCGCCGAAGAAATCATCAATAAAATAGAAATCGAATCAATCAAAAAACAGTTGGACGAAGCGGTTTTGAATCGTCTGAACGTAAATTTAGAGGCATAAAAATTATGAGAATCAGAACAAACTTAATCATTGAGGAAACTTTACTGGCAAAAATTGACCGGCTTGCGGGCGATAAAAACAAACGCGCCGCGACCATCGAAACGGCTTTGCGCGAATATATCGAGCGTGAAGAAATCAAGGAAGCGAACAATCCGGCACCGGAAGCGGTCGCCGAAAACGTCGGTGCGGGCAACAAACGGGCGGGAATTTAATTGTTGATTTTGAATCGTTTGAAAACCAACCCGGAGGCGCAAAGTTATGCAACAGTTAAACATAGTCGAGCCGCTAATTTCGATTTATGATCTTGAAGCGACACCTGACGACGGTAATATTTACGAACTTTTTGAGGGAGAACTTATCGTGTCAAAAGCACCGGCGTTGAAACATCAGGAGTTGATCGGAAATTTTGTAACCATCTTAAACGTTTATTTGTGGCAGAATCCAACCGGAAAAATTTGGATTACGCCCGGCGTGATTTTCGATGAATACAACAGCGCGATTCCTGACCTTGTATTTGTCGCAAAAGAAAGAATTCCGCAAATCGCTTCCGGCATACACATCGTCGGCGCACCGGATTTGGCAATTGAAATTATGTCGCCGGGTTCGGAAAACGTGCGCCGCGATCAGATTGTCAAACGTCAAACCTACGCGCGTTTCGGCGTAAAGGAATACTGGATAGTCGAGCCGATTGTCGAAGTCATCGAAATTTCGCGGCTTCAAAATAATGTTTTAGCTTCGGTCGGAACATTCAGAAACGCCGATGAAATAAGTTCGCCGCTTTTGCCGAACTTGAGTTTTACGGTAAAGGATGTTTTTAGGAAATAATTTTATGACAGCAGTAAAAGAAATGAGCAGTTTTGACGTTAATAAAATTCGTGCGGATTTTCCCGTTTTGTCGCAGACGGTGAACGGGAAGCCGCTTGTTTATTTGGACAACGGCGCGTCGTCGCAGGTGCCGAATTTGGTGATCGAGCGCGGAGCGAAATATTTGCAGGAAGAACATTCAAATATTCATCGCGGCGTTCATTATTTGTCGCAGCACGCGACGACGGCGTATGAAGCGGCGCGGGAAAAGGTGAAACGCTTTATTAACGCCAAAGAAGCGAAGGAATGTATTTTCGTGCGCGGATGCACCGAAGGCGTGAATCTGGTGGCGTATTCTTACGGGCGAAAGTTTATCGGCGAAGGCGACGAAATCATTTTGAGTCAGATGGAACATCACGCCAACATCATTCCGTGGCAGGTTTTGGCGGAAGAAAAAGGCGCGAAGATTCGCGTGATTCCGATGAACGAACGCGGCGAGCTTGTTATCGAAGAATACGAAAATATGTTGAATGAACGGACGAAAATCGTTTCGATCATTCACGTTTCAAATGCTTTGGGAACGATCAATCCGGTCAAGGAAATGATTGCGACGGCGCATAAATTCGGCGTTCCCGTATTTTTGGACGCGGCGCAGTCGCTTCCGCATTTTCCGGTTGACGTGCAGGATTTGGACTGCGATTTTATGACATTTTCCGGTCATAAAATGTTCGCGCCGACGGGCAGCGGCGTTCTTTACGGCAAAAAAGAATGGCTCGATAAAATGCCGCCGTATCAAACCGGCGGTTCGATGATTCGCACCGTCACATTTGAAAAAACGACTTACGCCGGACTGCCGGAAAAGTTTGAAGCCGGAACGCCCGCTATCGCCGCCAACATCGGACTCGGCGCGGCGATTGATTATCTAAATTCGATTGATTTTGAAGCGGCGGCTCGTTACGAGCACGAACTGCTCGAATACGCGACGGAAAAACTTTCGGCAATCGAAGGCGTTCGCATCATCGGCACGGCAAAGGAAAAAGCGTCGGTTTTATCCTTTACAATCGAGAGTGTTCACCCGCACGACATCGGCACAATCCTCGACCAATCGGGCATTGCGATTCGCGCCGGACATCATTGCGCCCAACCCGTGATGCAGTTTTTCGACGTTCCTGCGACGGCTCGCGCTTCGTTCGCTTTTTATAATACGAAGGAGGAAGTTGACGTTTTGGCGGACGCGGTGCAAAAGGTGATTGAGGTTTTTGCTTGAGACAATTAAAGAAAATAATGACAAAAATCATAGGAAAAATTTCGTTAAATAAATTGGCTGATAAATTGGCAAGCGAAGTGTTAGCTGGTGGAAAGGCTAAACGAATCAAAGTAAGAACTTTGCTTAAACAATTTGATTTTGAAAAGTTACTGAAGACAATGCAACGAAAATTACTGAACTTTTGGCAGAACGAAGTATTTTGTTAAATCCGAGTATTATGAAATTTGGCGATACTTGGCAGTTGAAACTTGATGACAGAGTTTATTTATCTGAAAGAACCGAAGAAATCCGAGAAGCGAAAGTAGAAACTGAAACGATAAAAGTTTACGACTATCAATCCGACCTATGGTTTGACGACGTGCAGAAAAAACAATTCCGAACTGAAAAAGAAGTTGAAAACAAATTTATTCTTCCTTTGCTAAAACGTCTTGGTTTCAGTGAAGATGACCGCTATGACGGAATGATTGTCAGTGCGGCTCACGGATTAAAATCAACAACCCTAGAAGTTGATTTTGCGCTTTTCAATTCCGAAAACGAAAATTTAGAAGGGCAGCCGCTTTTAGTTGTGGAAGCCAAAAAAGAAGATAGACTTTACAAACAAGTTGAATTAGACAAAGCGCAAAAAAAAGTAAAAAGTTATGCGATTTGGCTAAGCTGTCATTTTGGATTAGTAACGGACAGCAAAAATATTCAAGTGATTGATCTTTTTCCATCAATCAAAGGAATGAAAGTGATCTTTGATTGTAAGCGAGAAAATCTGAAAGAAAACTTTCAGCATCTTTACGAAATAATAAGCAAAGATAGCTTAACAAAATACTATGAACAGTTAATCAAATAACAAAAATGCCCGCGAAAGATTTTTATCACGACACGATAAATGTGAGCTTATCGGAAATGATTAAATGAATATAAACCAAAAAGATTTTCAGAAACGCGACGAGATAGTTTTCGGTCGAGCCGTTGATTGGGAGAATCGTAAATTTCCGCCCGGTGTCTGCGAGCGATTTGAAGAACTCGACGCTAAGGCAATTGAAAAACTTTTTGCTCTCGGATTTACGAGTTTGTCGCAGACAATGAACGCAACTCCAAACGTCGAATCTTTTTTAGAATTTGCAACTGAAATGGAGCAAAAGGGCTTCACATTTAAATTTGAAGGGTTTACTTTCGACCCGCGTTTTGAAAAGAACCAAGATGTTTTGTTAGAGGGAATTTATTATCAAGGCGATTACCCGCCGGAAATCGGTTTGGCTTTTGCAAAATTCGTTTCCGCTTATAATCCCGACGAACTATCAATTGAAAAGAAATTCTTGCGGGCGTGGTGGGACTAAAATTTAACGGCAATCCAAAATCCGAAATCTAAAATCCAAAATTGAAGTATGTCAGAATTAAATGATTTATATCAGGAAGTTATTCTTGACCACAATAAAAATCCCAGAAATTTCCGCGAGATTGAAAACGCGACGCAGACGGCGGACGGCAACAATCCGCTGTGTGGCGACGCGCTTCGGGTTTATGTCGAAATGGAAGACGAGCGCGTGAAGGATGTCGCGTTTAAAGGTTCGGGCTGCGCGATTTCAAAAGCGTCGGCGAGTATGATGACGCAGATTGTCAAAGGTAAATCCAAAGCCGAAGCCGAAACGCTTTTCCACGAATTTCAGAATATGGTGACGGGCGAACTCGATGTTGAACGGGACGAAAACAATCTCGGCAAACTCAAAATTTTCGCCGGAGTTTTGGAGTTTCCGGCGCGTGTCAAATGTGCGTCTTTGAGTTGGCACACGCTTCACGCCGCGCTCAATAACGAAGAAATAATCTCGACCGAATAGATGAAACGTGATATTGAAACGCGCGAAGATTTGGAGTTTTTGCTGGCGGAATTTTACAAAATCGCCGTCGCTGACGAAGAAATCGGACATCATTTCGCCGGGTTGAATTTGCAAACTCATCTGCCGGTAATCGTTGATTTTTGGGAAAAGATTCTTTTCGGCAAAGCTGTATATTTCGGCAATCCGCTCGCCGTTCATCAAAAACTGCACGAAAAATCGCCTTTGACTTTGGAACATTTTCGCCGTTGGTTTGAGATTTTCAGCCAAACGATTGACAAATTGTTTGTCGGCAAAACGTCGGAAAACGCCAGACTTCGCGC
>JALYQJ010000299.1 GCA_030855875.1 Acidobacteriota bacterium | reverse complement strand
AAAACACCGAACAACTAAGCAATTACAAACGGACGGAAAAGCTGCTGGAAATCGGCGCGGCAAGCCGTCAGGAATTTGAGACGGTCAGAGCAAAATACGAAACCGCTCAGGCAAAACTCGCCGAAGCGAAAAAGCGGCTCGAAAGAGCAAACCGGCTCTTAAAAATTAACCCCGAAAGAAAAAACGAAATTGACCGTTCGATCACCCAACTGCGAACGATGGAAGCAAAAACCGATGCCGAACGGCAAAACTTGCTGGTTTTAGGACTTTCACCGCAGCAAGTAAATCAAATAAAACAAACGCGCCGCGTCAGTTCCGACTTGCCGATTCAATCGCCCGTTTCGGGAACGGTAACGATGCGCCAAATAAATTCCGGCGAAGTCGTAGCGGCAAACAAGGAATTATTTAAAGTTACCAATCTCGGAACCGTTTGGGTAATCGCCGAAGTTTATGAAAAAGATTTAGGAAAAATCCGCACGGGAAGCGGCGCGACCGTGACAAGCGACGCTTTTCCGGGCAGAGTCTTTCGCGGGCAGGTAACTTATATTGACCCGAATTTTAACCAGACGACGCGCACGGCGCAGGCGCGCGTCGAAATCGAAAATCCGAATCAAATTTTCAAAGTCGGGCAATACGTCAACGTCGCTTTCGGCTCGCTCGGAATGGCGGAGCGCACCGCGCCGGTCATTCCAAGTTCCGCCGTGCAGACGGTTAATAATCAAAAAGTCGTGTTTTTGACAACCGACAAGCCGGGCGTTTTTGTGATGCGACAAATTCGTCTCGGCGCGGAAACCGAAAGCCGCTATGTAGTTCTGGAAGGCGTGAACGTCGGCGACAAGATTGTCACTTCGGGAAGTTTCCTGCTTCGCGCCGAATGGCTTAAACAGCATCCGGGCGTTTAGCAATGCGAGGTAAATTTAGATTTTTTGACGAACCGAAGCTGTTATTTTGACGGGAGCGAGCGAAGGAATGCGGCAGATTACGGTATTCGATAAGTTTTTTCACTGTTTTCTAATTTTAACAAACTGCTTGTTAAGGACTGTTGCCGAAATAGCGGCGACAGTTTTCAGTCAGACAAGTCAGCTTTAATTGTTTAAGCTCAGTTTCCGAAAGTTTCCATTTGTCGGTTCTGATTAATGATTCGACTAAATTCACCTGAAACATCGCCTCGCTTTTGATCGCCGCGGTCGCATCGGGATTTTCCAGTTCAGACCCGCGCCCGCGCCACTTTGCGAGCCAGCGATTGTAGCGTTTTTCAATCAACGATTTGTTTTCCCTGCCGCCGTATTTCGATAAATAATAAGCCGCAGTTCCAGCCGTCTCCGAGTCATCGCTTTCAAGACGATTCTTAAGAATCTTTTCCAATCCTTCGGGCAAATTAATCTGGGTTAGATTATAGAAAACATTAGAACCGCTCTTGTCTCCCTGTTTAGCGAGCCTGTCCTCAATCAAGGGAATGATTTCCTTACAGTTTTGTCTGATTAAATACGCAAGCAGAGGTCCGCTTTGCTCCATTGACCAATTAAAGCCGTGTTTCTTATAAACGTCCAACAATTCATTGTATATTGTTGAGGTGGCGTAACGCGCCGCCAGCAGCATCTTAAATTGCAAATTGAGCTGCATTCGCCGGTCGTCGGTTGCGGCTAATTTAGTGATTTGTTCGAGCAGCCCGTCGTCAACTTCGGGCAGGAATTTATCGTCGAGCGTTTTCAGAATGTCGGGATTGATAAATGAGTTCGGGTCGCGGATTTCATTGATGACAAAGGCGCGAGCGCGTTTTTGGTCAACCTCAATCAAGCGTTTGAAGGCATTTTCTCTGTTTCTCCAATTCGGCTCGGGTTCTTTCTCTGCAAGTATTTTCTCTAAAGAGGGAATCAGCGAAGGAGTTTTAATTTTATCCCAGTAACGGTCGAGAAGTTCCGACTGCTCGTAATGTTTCAAGTCATCGAACTTATCCAGAAGAATCGTTTTTGTAGTGTTGTAAGCCGCGCTCGAAGCGTCGTCCTTCGGCAAAGACGTAAATATCCGGTAAGCCGTGACAAGTTGGATTCTGCCATTACGTTTCGCCAGACTTTCGAGGAGTTCGGCGTAATAGCCTTTTCTAAGTTCAGAGGAGCGTGCTTCGCGTTCTTTCCATAACTGTTCCGGAGTTGTCGCCTGGCTCGGCTGCCGTTCATCCTCCATCAAAAGGCGAAGCGTTACTAATTCATTTATCAAATCCTCGTTAATCTCTCGATTCGGGTCGCGCAGGGTGGCTTCGAGAAGTTCGATTGCCAGTTTTTTATTTCGCGCGATGTTCAAACCCGTTCCAGTATCGAGCCAATAAACACCTCCAAATTTGGGCGGGTGGAGAAATCGGTTGACCTTTTCGACAGTGGAGGCATCGCCGGTTAAATAATCCAGTTCGCGTTTGAAAATCTGGTGTTGATTCAAGTTGTTTGCCGAATCCATTAAGCCCGCGATTCTTTTAACCTCCGCCTGTTCCTCCACCTTGCTAATTTCTTTTATTTCAAACTCGATTTCATTCGATAAAAGCGGAATCGGATTCGACCGAAAAGATTGTTCACCGGAAGGAATCCAGACTCTTCTTGAGAGAACTTTGACCTTATATTTACCCGGTTTATCAAAGCGAACCAGACTATTAATTGTTAATTTGATGCTGACCGGAGATTGAGACAGCTTCTGCGGCGCGCTTACATCGTCATAGCTATAAAGCCGATTTAATCTATATAGCCAAGGATAAGCGCCATCGGTCGGAGATAAAATAACATCGTCGAAACGCGGGGAATAATAACTTTCCACCACATAATCCGGCTTGGTTGAGGTAAATGATAAGTTCAGATTTATCGCATCGCCAATCCGGTAGATGGTTTTTCCGCCCTCGAATGCAAGTTCAAGTGTTACGTCCTTACCCGCATTGGCGGCATTTTGCGCGCTAATCTGACCAAAGCTGAAAAATACGGCGACAATGAGTAGATGTGGGAACTTTAGTTTCACTTTCTTATCATAATTTAAAATCGCCCCGACTCTAAAGGGCGTTGTAATGTTTCCCGGACGAACTTAGTGCGGCTTTTCATTTTTTAATTGAGTCCAAATAAACTTTATTGACTTTTGGCATTCTTGTGGCAAAGTTGTTTTAGAGCGAATTGTATTCAGGCAAATTTAACAATATTCGAAACAGGTTTGCTTGCGATTATTGAAACGATACTCGCATTCTTCGGCGATACGCCGACGGATTTTAACAAAGATTCGCGGGTGTCGCCCTTGTCGAGTAAAAGCAACAGACTCAGCCGTTTTACCGAAAGTCAAATCAAGGAGAAGTTCTTGACGATTTGACGCATTTTGCGCTCGCCAATTTTAGACCGCCGATAATAGCGGTATAGTTGTTGTGGTAAGAGAAATTTACCACTTCTAATCAAGCAGTTTGCTTCATTAGACCTCTTGCGAAATTAAACTTTGAGAGCCTTGAGTTCAAAGTTGTAGATGCCTGAAATCAGATTAAATCTGAGTCCGAGTCGTCTTCTCCGATTTCGGTAACGCTCTGCCAAAATCCGAAATATCTTTAACCGGCGGATCACATTTTCCACTCTGATTCGTTTTCTCGCCAACTCTCGATTGGTTCGTTTTTCCTCTTTGGTCAACTTCTTTAACTTGCTTTGCTTCTGTGGCAGCAACACATAACCCGTGTTTCTTCTGCAATCCCTGATAACCGCTGTCGGCTTTTATTCCCACTTCTTTTGCTAACTTTACTCCGCTCTTTTCATATAATTTATAGTCGTG
>JALYQJ010000296.1 GCA_030855875.1 Acidobacteriota bacterium | reverse complement strand
CGGAATTGTTCACGCCGCCGGCATTGAAAAACGCGCCCGTGCCAACGGGAAAAGCGTTGATCACACCGGTAGCGCGAAGTGCGGCGATTCTTGTCGCCGCCGCTGTTGCGTCCGCCGCGTTGATATTTAATGTCGCGCGCGCCGCCTCACCGCGCGGATCGGCGGTTCCGAAAAAGTTGATAAAGTCACGAACTGCCGTCGAAGGCGTTGATTCGATAATGTTAAATCCGGCGCGTTGGCGCAGACCTTCGTAGCTCCCGAAGAAGAAAAGTTTATCTTTCAAAATCGGACCGCCCAAACTTCCGCCGAATTGATTGAGGCGAAGCGGCGATTTTTCCGCGCCGTCGAAAAAATTTCGCGCGTCGAGCGCGTCGTTGCGAATGTAATAAAAAGCCGAGCCTTTGAATTGATTGCTGCCCGATTTGCCGATGACGTTGATTTGTCCGCCGGTTCCGGTTCCGTATTCCGCCGGGTAATTTGACGAGTCAACGCGAAATTCCTGTATGTTTTCAATCGAAGTTTGCAGACGAAACTGCGAGCCTTGCACCGTCACATAGCCTGGCGAAGCGTCGAAAATCGCGGTTGACTCGATGCCGTCGAGCTTGGTTTGATTTTGCTGGTTGGCGCGTCCGTTAAAACGAAGATCGCCGAAGTTCCCCGTTCCGGTGTTCGTCGCACCCGGAGCGTTTAGATAAAGCTGCGAATAATTGCGCCCGTTAACCGGAAGCTGTTCGACTTCTCTCGCGGAAATATTTACGCCGAGCCGGTTTGAACTCTGGTCAATCGCCGCCGGTTCGGTTTCGCTGGTCGTAATGTCAATCACCGCCGAAACTTCGCCGATTTCCAAAACAACGTCGTATTCGCGGTTCTGCCCGACACCGATCACCAAAGCGTCGTTCTGCGCGGTGCGAAATCCCTGCTGCGTAACCGTCACTTTATAAGTTCCGGGCGTTAATTGCGGAATCGAGTAGAAACCGTCGGCGTTGCTCGCTGCCGTCCGCTGCGTGCCGGTTTCAGTGGAAACGACCGTGACGGTCGCGCCCGCGACAATCGCGCCGGTTCCGTCGGAAACAACGCCTTTTAAATCGGCGTTGGTTTGCGCGAAAATTGTTTGAGAAAGCGAAATTGTAAAAATTATTGTTAAAATTTTTGCGAAAAATTTGGATTGCATAATCACTCCTAAGGAAAAACTCAGAATAAAATACACGACGCGCTTGATGCTCTTTTCATCAAGCGAGCAGTCGTTTTGACCTGACAGTAAATTGTAAAATTCTGGAAGTGCAAGAGGCAGGATAGTTCTGGAAAGTTAAAAGGAAGTGAATTTGCTGTTAAATAAATGTTAACTCTTTTCTTTGATGGTGAATGATAAATGGTAAATGAAAATCTTACATTTACCATTTATCATTCACCATTAAATCACGCCGTGACGAATTTTTTCGTTGCGGTGAACTTTGTCAAGATAATTATGCGCGGCTTCCGATTGGAAAAGTTCGCGTGTTTCGGTTTCGGTTTCGGTCACGGGTTCTAACGCCAAATCCATATATTCGAGTTTTTTCGGATCGTTGCGAACTTTTCGGTAAATAAGGCGCAAGCGCGTGTAAAGAGCGATCCAGCGAATTTGTTTCCAGAGCGTTTCGGCAAATGTTTTCGGATAGAAAATTAAAGGGTTTTCGAGCGGCAAGTTTGAACGGCGCGAAGTGCGAAATTTTCGGCGCAAAAACCCGCCTTCGAGCGGGTGAATTTTTTCGATGTCAATGCAGCCGTTAAACCACGTAATAAAAAACAACGTCTTGCCCGGACTCGTTCCCGTAGCGATGGCGCGTTTTAAAACCGTTTCGATATGTTCGGGCGTGTAATAAGTTTTCCACGCTTTCCGGTAAGTTTCCTCCCAATTCTTTTGGGACATTTTCGGGTGCGCGGTGACGGCGTGATTAAGGTCGTATTTGTTCAGATCCGCGTCCATCGCGATTTGCGCTTCGTGCAATTTTTTGTGGTCTTCCGAACCGGGAAGCGGTGTCAGATAGAAAAATTCCAGAAGGTCAACCGGCAATTCCTTTTTGATAATTTCGATGTCGTGCAAAATTGATTCCTGCGTGTCGCCGGGAAATCCAAGAATATAACCGCAATATGTCACGATTCCCGCTTTTTTCCATTCGAGCAGCATCTGACGGTAATCGGTAATTTTGTTTTGCCGCTTTTTCGCGCCGAGTAAACTATCGGGATTGATGTTTTCCAAGCCGATAAAAACTCTTTTGACTCCGGCGCGTTTTGATTTTTCGATAAAATTCGGCAATTTGTGGCAGAGCGTATCAACCTGAATAATAAAACTGATTTTGAGTTTTTCCGTTTCGCGCAAATAAATCAGCTTGTCCAAAATCTGTTCCCAATCTTTGTTGCGGGCGAAATTATCGTCGGTGATAAAAAATGAATGAAGACCTTGCGCGACGTTTGCGCGGACAATTTTTTCTATATCTTCAGGCGAGCGGCGGCGTGATTTGCGACCTTGCACGTTGATAATCGTGCAAAACGAACAGGCGAACGGACAGCCGCGTCCCGCATCGAAACTCGTCGTCGCGCCCGCCGTCAGATGAACTCTTTCCGCCGGAAGCAGAGGCGTGGCAACGCCTTCGATATTCGGCAAATCGTCCATATAATTGTAAATCGGCTGGAGTTTATTTTGGTGCGCGTCAATTAAAACCTGCGACAGACGACCTTCGGCTTCACCGGCGAAAAGCGAAATGTTCATACCAAGAGCTTTTTCGACGTGCGCGTCGCGTTCTTTGAGCATCGAGAAAGTGCCGGAAACGTGAAAACCGCCGATGGCGACTTTGATATTTTTTTCGCGCAAAGGCTTGGCAATATCGAGTGCGCGTGGAAACTGATTCGACTGAACGCCGATGAGCATCACCATTCCGCCATCCGCTTTTTCAATCAACGCCGCGATCTTTTTCGGATTAATGTGAGAATTCGTTTCGTCAAAGGCGTGAATTTCAAATTCAACGTCTTCGCCCAAAATCCTCGCTTCGGCGCATTCCTTCGCCAAACCGTAGAGAACCGCCAGTGAATTTGACGGAATCGCCGAACGAAACCATTGAATCACATAACCGTCGTCATCATAATGCGACGGCTTAACGAGAACGAGGCAAAATCGGCGTTTTTGTTGCATATTTTTTATAAAAACGAAACGATTTTATAGAAACGAAGTGTTTTTTACAAGATTTTAGAAATATTAAATAATTGTCGTTACGATTTCCCGAATGCTTCTCTGCAATTCTCTGTCGTCGGTAATCGGCGAGACGAGCGCGACTTCCGCCGCGTTGATCGGCGAGATTCCTTTGGCGATCATCTGCGCGGCGTAAATAAGCAGTCTGGTCGAAACGCCTTCTTCGAGTCCGTGACCGCGCAGGTTTCGCACTTTTTGTCCGATTGTCACCAGATCACGCGCCGTCTGCTGGTCAATTCCGCCTTCTTTGGCGACGATTTCCGTTTCGGCTTCGGGTTCCGGGTAATCGAATTCCATTGCGACGAATCTTTGTCTGGTTGATTGTTTCAAATCCTTCAAAATTGATTGATAGCCCGGATTATAGGAAACGACGAGCATAAATTCGGGCGGTGCTTCGATCACCGTTCCGCGCTTTTCAATCGGCAGACGGCGGCGGTCGTCGGTCAGCGGGTGAATGATAACGACGGTATCTTTGCGGGCTTCGACGACTTCATCGAGATAGCAAATCGCGCCGTTGCGGACGGCATTTGTCAGCGGTCCGTCGTGCCAGACGGTTTCATCGCCTTCGAGCAGAAAGCGTCCGACCAAATCCGTCGCCGATAAATCTTCGTGACACGCGACCGTAATCAAAGGGCGATTCATTCGATAAGCCATATATTCGACAAACCGCGTTTTGCCGCAGCCGGTCGGACCTTTCAGCATCACCGGAAGGCGCGCCGCGTAAGCCGCTTCAAAAAGTTCGACTTCCTGCTTGATCGGCAAATAAAACGGCTCGCTGCCGACTTTGAATTTTTCAACTGCTAATTCCATATTATAAAGTATAAAAGAAATGTTTACGTTTCTAAATCTTTATATTGAAAAACTTTGCGCCTTCGCGCCTTTGCGTTAAAAAATTACGTAGAAAATCAAACTCTAAATTTGTCCCAATCGCCCCAAATTGCAAACGTCGCGCCGACCGCCTGCAAGTTCACGAATAAAGTTTTGCCGTCTTTTGAAAACGTCGAACCGGCAAACTCCGTGCCTTCAAAATTCGGCGTGATGTTTTTGGCAAAGTCGGAAATTGTCCCGTTCGGCGTTAAGATTCGCATATAATTGTCGCGCGTTCCGCCTTCGTGAACATAATCGCTGTCTTCGCAGATAAATAGAAGACTGCTTTTCGGTTTCAGGCAGATATTATCGGGCATATCGAGAATGTTGCGGTCTGGCGATTCAAACAAAAGCGTCAGCCGACCTTCATCTTTGTTCGCCGCTTGATATGACCAAACTTGTCCGCCGCCGTTGTCGCCGCCGCTGGTTGAAACAAAATATATTCTGCCTTTTTCGTCGGCGTAACAGCCTTCGAGCCGCGAAAAAGCTGCCGCGCCTTTTGCCTGTCCCTGTTTGAAAACGGCGAGTTCGTCCGTGTCGGCTTCAATCGGATCGGGATTGTCAATCGTCGTCCAGTTCGTTTCGTAAGTCGCGCCCGATTTCTGATTTTTGCGCGTGTCGAAATTGTCCGAATTTTTGATTTTTAGAATCTGAAGCGTTCCGCCTTCCGCCAGACGTTTGCTGCGTTTCGGCAAAAACCTGTAAAAGCCCGACGGATTATTGTCTTCGGTCAAATAAACCGTGCCGGATTTTTTATCAACGGCAACCGCTTCGTGGACGAATCTGCCCATCGCTTTCAGCGGAACGGGCGAAACCGTGCTGTTCGCCGAGGCGAAAACTTCAAAACAATAACCGTGCGGTTTGGCGAAACCGCCGATTTTCGCGCCGGTTCGCGTCGTTCTCACGGTTTGTCCGAGCGTCGTTTCCTCGCACGAAATCCAGCTTCCCCACGGCGTTTTGCCGCCCGCACAATTTATCAAAGTTCCGCTCAGAGATACAAAATCTCTTTCGACTTCGTGCGTTTTCCGGTTGATAACGAGCGTCGTCGTGCCGCCGCCCGCCGTTTCGTCATAGTGATTCGACGCGCCGATTCCTGCGCCTTCGCGCGGCACGCGACCGCCCGCGACTTCGTGATTGCGAATGATGCGAAGCTCGTTTTTGACCTGAAAAGTTTCCATTCCGTCGTGTGCCGAAGGCGTTACGCGCCCGTCGGACATCTGATTTTTAACTCTGCCGAAAACTTTATATTCAAAACCTTTCGGCAGCGACATAAAAGTTTCGCCCGTGTTTTTCGTCGCCGTCGGCACGAGTTCGCCAAAGCCGTAAGCGCGTAATTTTGCAATGTTTCCGTTTTCAGCCAAAGCCTGCGCCCGACGCTCGAAGCCGCTGAAAGCCAGAAATGTTCCGCTTGTTGCCAAGCCTAATTGATGTAAAAAATTTCGACGATTCATAAATTGAATTATAGATTGTTAATAAAAATTTCTTTCGTTTTAATTATAACTTTGGTAACAGCGAGACAAAGGCGCGAAAGGATAAATCTTTGTTAATGATTGTTATTAGCGCGGATAGTTTGTAATCTGAATTAACTGACAAATCAGGCATTTATTGCCGGTAAATATTATTTTGACTATGGAAAACCAATTATTATCGCTGCTCGGAGGTTTATTTTCATCCGGCAAATCCGCAGACGGCGGCGCGATACAAACGCGAAACGCGCCGGTCAATTCCGGCGATTATGATTATCAGATTTACGTTCCGGCGAAAATCGAAAGCGGACAAAAGTTACCCGTGATTGTTTTTCTTCACGGAATACGCGAACGCGGAAACAGCGGACTCGTTCCGACCGGAGGCGCGTTCGGCAAAATAATTCTCAATTATTTCGCGCAAATTCCGGCGTTGATATTATTGCCGCAATGCCGTCCGGGAAAATATTGGTCGGATGCGGCGATGGATGAAATGGTGATGCGGTCGTTGGAACAGACGTTTGACGAATTCGGCGCGGATGCCAGTCGCGTGTATTTGATCGGCGTTTCGATGGGCGGTTACGGCGTTTGGCATT
>JALYQJ010000289.1 GCA_030855875.1 Acidobacteriota bacterium | reverse complement strand
CGGGTCAAGTTCTCTGGCGCGTTTAACTTCGATAATGGATTCGTCGTGCCGCCCGATAACGCCGAGATAAAATGCGTATATGCGACGCGCCTCGGCAAGATTCGGGTTTAATTCAATGGCGCGTTTGTATGCGGCTTCGGCAGCCGCCCAATCCCAAGCCATCTGATAGACACGCCCCGTCGCCAGATGCGCGTCCGCCAGATTCTCGTCTAATTCCAATGCTTTTCGTGCCGCCGCTTGCGCTTTGGGTATGAACTCTTTCGGGTCACCCAGGCTGTTACCGCCAAAAATTGCATATGCGCCGGAGAGTTTGGCGTAGGCAAGCGCGTAATCAGGATCTACGGCTATCGCCTGTTCGTAATATTCGATGCCTTTCTTCTGATCTTCCTTCCCGATTTTGAGCGCGTAAAAGCGTCCTTTGAGCAGTAATTCGTAAGCCTGCGGATTTGTCGTTTCTTGTTTGGCAAGCTGCCGCGTCTGCGCTCTCGATAAGCGCAGATGCAGATTTTCCGTAATCTCACGCGAGATGTCCGTTTGCAGTTTCTGCGCGTCCGACAACTTGCGTGTAAAATTGTCGCTCCAGAGCTGCCGATCATTGCGCGTGTCAATCATCTCGACTCTGATAATCAAATTGTCGCCGCGCTGCGCGACTCTTCCCGTGACAATCGCCTGCACGCCGAGTTTATTCGCCGTTTCCTGCAAATCTATGTTCTCGCCCCGATATTTAAAACTCGAACTGCGGGCGATAACTTTCAGATGCGGAAGTTGCGAAAGCCGATCAATCACGCTTTCGCTCACCCCGTCCGACAGATAATCGAGATTCGCATCGCCGCTCGCGTTTTCAAACGGCAGCACGGCAAGCGTTTTTATCGGCTCGTCGGTTGTCGGCTTTTCCGAACGAAAGCGCGTGAACAAGAAAAAGCCCAACGCCAAAACCAACAATCCGACAGCGATTGTGCCGACAAGCGGGTATTTTTTGCGTTTATCGAGCGGGAGTTCTGCCGCAGTTGGTAAAATTGGCGCGATGATCGGCGGCTCTTTTTCGATACTTTCGTTTTCCGCCGCCCCGTGTCGCCAATCAGCCAGCGCGACTATATTGCCTGACGAAGGAACAATTTTGGGGACTTCTTTTTTCGGTTTTAGGGCTTTATTCTCAAATCTGCGTGTATTTGCATTTATCCGGGGATTTCCATTTGGCGAAAAACCGCCCGCTGACGCAGGCGGTTCAGAACGACTCTCGATTTCAATCCGCTGCACTTCCGGCAAAAACCTGTAACCGCGCCCGCGCACGGTTTCGATGTATGTTTCCCTGCCTTTGCCGCGCTCGCCAAGGGCTTGTCTGAGCAGCGAAACATTTTTGTCGAGGTTGTTTTCTTCGACAATCGCGTCTGCCCAAACTTCCGCCAGCAGTTCGTCTTTACTTACAAGATGTCCGCGCTGTCTGACCAGTATGCAGAGCATCGCAAACGCTTTTTCCGAAAGCGAAACGCGCTTGCCTTTGCGGAGCAAAAGCCGCTCGGAAACATCCAGACGGAAATCTGTAAATTCGTATAACTCTTTGCCGTTGTGTGACATACCGCCCCAAGAATCTTTCAGAAAAGTTTCAGGAAACTTTCAGAAAAACCGAAGTATTCTTTCGCTTCCATAAGCCTAAACTTAAAAATACAACGCGCACCGATGAGTGTTTTTCAGCCGCTTTGTTCTTTGTTCGGAACGCGCACAGTTTAGCACCGCATTGGTGCGCGTTGCAACAAAAATAAAAAGAGGAAAAGCGGTTGAAAACATCAACCGGAATAAAAAAAGAGGAAAAAATTATGAAAAATACATTCTTGAAAACAATTGGCGGAGCGGCATTAGCGATTTTTGCGCTGGCGATGCTCATACAAATTCCGATGTCCGCGCAGGACATTATAACTGAAGAAAAATCCGACCGGCTACCGGGAAAAAACTCGTCCCAGATGTTCGATATTTCAAGAGATTTGGAAGGTTCGTGGAGCTCGCAGGCGACGTTTCGAAACTGTCTAACCGGCGCGGCGGTCAGCCCGTCATTCTCTGCAATGAATACTTTTATGCAAGGCGGAACGATGCAGGAATTCGGTGTCGCTTCAGGTCTGCTTCGCG
The DNA here is from genome assembly GCA_030855875.1 of Acidobacteriota bacterium. Lineage (GTDB taxonomy): Bacteria > Acidobacteriota > Blastocatellia > Pyrinomonadales > Pyrinomonadaceae > SXVE01. Next base: position 18,211 of record JALYQJ010000289.1, on the reverse strand, counting down.
GTCCCGGTCACGGCGTTTGGCGTTATGAAGGGGGACTAAATTACTCAAGTTCCTTTCAATTCTTTCGCTTTAATACGGACGGCACTTACGCCGAAAGGGTTGTCGTCCGACAGCAAATTGAATTCAGACCGAGCAATAGTTATATTGCCACTTCGAGAATTGAGTTCTACGATACGACCGGCAATTTGTTAAGGAGAGGCTGCGCCACCGGGACGGGAACGCGCTTTGAATAAAACCCGAGGAAAAGCGTGAATTCGGGTAAGAACTTCTGAGTTCACGCTTTTCTTCATACCACTTTATTGAAAATTCATCCGCCGCATCAACTCAATAAAACGCGGCTTGTTTCGCAGATTGTTCCATTTCGGGTCAACTTTCAAAAATACCATCAGCACATTTTTTTCGGCAAAGGCTTTTTCCAAATAATCGAGCGCGGTTTCGGTTTCGCCGAGCGCGTTGTAAATGATGGCGAAATTATACGATGGAACATATCGTATCGCTGATAATTTTTGCAATTCATAAAGCAAGATTCGCGCCTCAGCTAGATCGCCCGATTTTGCCAGAGCGTAGCCTTTTATCGCTAGGGCTTGCGAATTTTTGCCGGAAACCTGAGCGGCTTTTTCCGCTTCGGTGACGGCTTCCGCGAACATTTCCTTTTCGGCGTAAATCATAGATAAAACCAGATGCGTGTGCCAGAAATTCGGGTCAAGTTCGAGCGTTTTGTTTAATCTGTAAACGGCTTCGTCCGGTTGTCCGGCGAAAAAAAGAAATTGTCCTTCAGCCGAGTTAGTGATGAGCGAAAGCGGATCAAGTTCGCGGGCGCGTTTAACCATCGTCAGGGCTTCCGCGTGTCGTCCCAGATTCGAGTTCAAATGCGCGTAAAAGAAATGCGCCGTTGCATTATTGGGGTCGAGTTCAATGGCGCGTTGATATTTTTTTCCGGCTTCGCTCCAATTCCAGTCATACCAGAAGGCAATAAACCCGACGGCGACTTGCGATTCGGGCAGATTCGCGTCGAGTTCGACTGCCCTGAGTGCCGCCGTTTTTGCTTTCGGCATCGCATCATTCGCCGGAACGTCGCCGGACAGTGAAAAAGCGGTGTAGGCTTGGGCAATTCCGACATACGCGAGCGCGTAATTCGGGTCGAGCGCAATCGCCTGATTAAAATATTCGATGCCTTTTGTGACTTCCGGCAGAATCAGACGGGAAGCGTGAAAGCGTCCTTTCATATAAAGCTGGTACGCTTCGACATTTTCCGTTTCGTGTTTTGTCAGCCGCCTCCGCGCTTCGCCGCTGAGTTGCAAAGTCAAAGCCGACAGAACTTTGTTTGAAATCGAATCCTGCACGGCGAAAATATCGGTAAATTTTTCGTCGAAAGTTTCCGTCCACAATTGTTTGCCGTCGCCGGTGCTAACGAGCCGCGCCGCAATTCTGATTCTATCGCCCGACGTTTGAATCGTTCCTTCCAGAACGGAATCTACGCCGAGTTCGCGTCCCGCCTGCAAAACGTCCTGCTCCAGGTTATTAAACCGCCGCACCGAACCGAGCGGACGGACGATGATTGCTTCGCTCGAACTGATTTTATTTATCAAAGTATCTGCCATTCCGAGTTCTAAGGCTTCGTTACGATTCTCCGCCACCAATGGCTTGAACGGCAAAACGGCAATCGTTTTTACGGGAGCATCAACGAATTTTTCACCTCCGCGCCAGAGATAAAAACTTGCCGCGCCAATTGCAAGAACGCTTAAAACCGACAATGAAAAGAGCCAAAAGCGATTTGGTTTTTGGACTTCGGTCTTCGGTCTTCGGTTTCGGTCGGGTTCAGGTTTTAAGTTCCAAGTTTCAGATTCGCTGTTATCTTGTGGTTTATTTTGAAATTCGGGAACTACAATTTCAGATTCAATCAAACTTTGAACTTTGAACTTTGAACTTTGAACTTCTGAAAGTTCGCGCACTTCCGCAACAAATTTATAACCGCGTCCCGGCACAGTCACGATAAAACGATGTTCGCTCTTATTTTCGCCTAAGATTCGGCGCAGAATCGAGATATTCTGGCTGAGATTATTTTCTTCGACAATCGTATCCGCCCAAATCGCGCTCAATAATTCGTCCTTATCGAGAATTTTTCCGTTGTTTTGAATCAGATATAAAAGAGTTTCAAAAACCTTCGGTTTGAGCGGAATAATTTCGCCGCCGCGCCGCGCGAGCAAGCGTTTCGCGGCATCAACGCGAAATTCGCCGAATTCATAAATATGAGATTGCAGTCCGTTCATAACTTTCGTTCAGAAATGTTCAGAAAAATTCATCGCCGTGCTAAAGATTTTCCGCCGCTGTTTTTGTGATTATGACACGCATCAGCACGGAAAAAAAAATCGGCTGAAATAAACAAAATAAAAAGAGGAAATAAAATGAAAAACACATTCTTAAAAACAATCGGCACGGCGGCGTTGGCAATTTTGATGACGGTAATATTCACTCCGATTCAAACGCCCGCGCAGGACAAAAATAACGAACAAAAACACGACGAACAAACACAGGAAAACTTGTCCGGGCAAAGCGGCGGCGAAAGAATAATCGGGACGTGGGATGTTCAGGTAACTCTACGCAATTGTCAAAATAACGCGGCAATCAGAACTTTTCCGTCAATTGGAACATTTATGTCCGGCGGCACGATGCTCGATTCGACTTCCGGCATACCGCAGACTTTGAAAACGCCCGGACACGGTGTTTGGAGTCACACCGGCGGAAAAGAATTCAAATTCAGCTTCAAATCTTTCAGTTTCGACGCGAACGGCAACTTTACCGGCTGGACAATCATCCGGCATTCTGCGCTTCTTAATTCAAGAGGAATCGGATATGAATCATTCGGAACCGCAGAAGTTTATGCGCCGAACGGGAACTTATTATTTACCGGCTGCTCGTCTACAACCGCCACCCGATTTGAATAAAAGTTATAGAAAAGCGTGAAGTTATTTTCTAGCTTCACGCTTTTCTATTTATTCCGACCAAGCAGTTTTTTGACCAAATTAACATAAAGTCCGACTGCTTCTTCCAAATCTTGTTTCAGCACAAATTCGTCTTTCGTGTGCGCGACGAGAATCGAACCCGCGCCGGGAGGCAAAAATATTTGTAATTCAGTCCAGTTTATTCAAAATTCATCCGCCGCATCAACTCGATAAAACGCGGATCGTTTCGCAAATTGTTCCATTTCGGGTCAACCTTCAAAAACACCATCAGCACGTTTTTTTCGGCAAAGGCTTTTTCAAGATGATCGAGCGCGGTTTCAGTTTCGCCGAGCGCGTTGTAAACGATTGCGAAATTATACGCCGGAACATATCTTTCGGTTGATAATTTCAATAATTCACCAAGCACGGCTCGCGCTTCTGCTTGTTTTTCCCATCTCGCCAGAGCGTAAGCATGATACGCCTCCGACTGTGAATTACCGGAAAGTTCGACGGACTTTTTGATGGCGGCGACGGCTTCGGCGTGCATTCCTTTTTCGGTATAAACGCCGGAAATGAATAGATGTGAAAGCCAGAAGTTCGGGTTTAAATCAATCGTCTTATTGAGACGGTCAAGGGCTTCATCGGATTTTCCGGCGAAAAATAGAATTTGTCCTTCGACTGCATTAGTCGGCAAAGATACCGGGTTAAGTTCTCTTGAAAGTTTTATTTCGGCAAGCGCCGACGCGTGTCGTCCGGTATTTGAAAGCAGATGCGCGTAAACAAAGTGCGCTTCCGCGCTGTTCGGATTAAGTTCTATTGCCCGCAGATATTCTTTTTCCGCCGACTGCCAATCCCAGTCATACCAAAAAATTATTAACCCCAAAACGGCGTGAGCTTCGGCTATGCCCGCGTCAATCTCGACTGCTCGCTGTGCCGCCGCTTTCGCTTTTGGCATTACTTCCCGAGATGGCACACCGCCCGCTAAAGCTATCGGGAGATAAGCCTCGGCGAGTCCGACGTAAGCGAGCGCGTAATTCGGGTCAAGTTCGATTGCCTGTTGGAAATAGGCAATGCCTTTGTCGGTTTCCGCCCGCGTCAAATTAAGCGCGTGGTAACGCCCCTTCATATAAAGCCCGTAGGCTTCGACGTTTTCCGTCGGACGTTTTTTCTCCGCGTTGCCGAACCGAATTTTCAGAGCCGCAGCGACCCGTTCCGAAATCGAATCCTGCACGATGAAAATGTCGGTAAATTTTTCATCGAATTGTTCCGCCCACAATTGCCTGCCGTCGCTTGTGCGAAGCAATTTTGCCGACACTCTGATTCGCTCGCCGGAAGTTTGAATCGTTCCGTCCAAAACCGCTTCGACATTTAGTTCGCGCCCGGCAATCAATGAATCTTGTTCGACGGAATTATATCGGCGAATCGCGCTCAGCGGACGAACGGTAATTTCCTCGCCGCTCAATTTTGAAATTAAAGTGTCTGCCATTCCGAGTTCCAAAGCCTCGTCCCGCTTTTCCGCGACCAAAGATTTAAAGGGCAAAACGGCGACGGTTTTGATTTGTTCATCCGAAAGCGGACTTTTTGAATTTCTCCAAAAATAAAAACCGGCTGTGCCAAGTCCAAGAATTATGAGAACGGCTAAACCGACGAGCCATTTGGGATTTGGGATTTGGGATTTGGGATTGCGGATTCCGTCGGTTAATTGTTGTTCGTCGTTAATTGCAATTTGGTCTTCGATTTTTGGTTTTTCGTTTGGCTTTCGGTCTTCGGTCTTCGATTTTTGGTCTTCGTTCTGAAATCCCAAATCGGCAATCTCAAATCCCAAATCGGCAAACCCGCCCGCTGCCGCAGACGGTTCTGACAATTCCCCTTCTCCTCTACTTCCTTTCTCCTCTTCTCCTCTACTTCCTTTCTCCTCTTCTACAATTTCGCGCACTTCGGGAACAAAACGAAAACCGTGTCCGCGCACCGTTTCGATAAATTTCCCTTTGCCCGCCCGCTCACCCAAGACCTGCCGCAAAATGGAAATGTTTTTATCTAAATTATTTTCCTCGACAATCGCGTCCGCCCAAACTTCCGTCAGCAAATCGTCTTTACCGACCAGATGATTTCCGCGTTTGACGAGAGCGCACAATGTATCGAAAGCCTTTTCGGAAAGCGAAATCCGCTCGCCTTCGCGGGATAAAAGGCGTTCGGAAACGTCCAGACTAAACTTGTCGAACTCGTATAACTTTTTGTTTTCGCGGGACATAGCTGTTTTTCAGAAAAGAGTCAGAAAACTTTCAGGAAATCCGAAAGATTTCCCGCAATGGTTCTTGTGATTATGACACTCATCAACCGGAATTAAAAAGTTTCGGCTGAAATAATCTAAAAAATAAAGAGGAAAATATAATGAAAAATACAATGAAAAATACATTCTTGAAAACAATCGGCGCAGCAGCGTTGGCGTTTTTGATGTTGGCGATGTTCGCCCTAACTTCGATGTCCGCACAGGAAATTAGTGACGAAGGTAAAAACGACGGACACTCCCAAGACAAATCATTTGCACAGGGCGACGGCGCGAGGGCTTTGGAAGGGACGTGGAACGTGCAGATAACGCTTCGCAACTGTCAAAATAACGCGGCAATCAGAACTTTTCCGGCATTAACAACATTTATGTTCGGCGGAACAATGATCGGTTCGGAATCGGCTGTCTCACAGGCTCTGCACACGCCCGGACACGGTGTTTGGAGTCACACCGGCGGAAGAGAATTCAAAGTCAGCTTCAAATCTTTCAGTTTCGACGCGGGCGGCAACTTTACCGGCTGGACAACAATCCGGCTTTTTGCGCTTGTAAATCCAAGAGGGACTGGATATGAATCATTTGGAAATGCGGAAGTATACGCTCCGAACGGAAATTTATTATTTACCGGCTGCTCGACGACGACAGCCACGCGGTTTGAATAAAACCTAAAAGAAAAGCGTGAATTTGGAAGCACCTTTTAAGTTCACGCTTTTCTTCTTTCTAACCAAGCAATTTCTTCACCAAATTCACATAAAGCCCGACCGCCGCTTCCAAATCTCTTTTCAGCACGAATTCGTCTTTCGTGTGCGCGACGAGAATCGAACCCGCGCCGAGCAGAAGCGGCATTCCCCAATTCGTCAAATGCGGAATATCGGTCGTAAAGCGCACGACTTTTTGGCGAAAACCTTCGACGGCGAGCATTTTGACCGGCGAAGAAACCGACGAAACTTCCAAACGCCCGCGCTTTCCGATGGTTTTTTCCAGAATTTCCTGAATCGGTTCTTTGTCGGTCGTCAGGCGAATCAGCAAACCGGCTTCGGCGTTGGCGGGAATAATGTTTAGTTTCAAACCGCCGCCGATTGTGCCGATATTGCACGTCGTTTCGCCGAAAAATTCGTCGTTCGGAAACTCTATCTCGCGCACGTCCTGCAAAATATCGAGCAGTTTTTCAATCGCCGAATCGCCCTGTTCCGGGTAAGCCGAATGCGCGGCGATGCCTTCGGTTACAATTGAAACGCGAAACGCGCCTTTCGAGCCGACTGCCAGATCGAGATCGGTCGGTTCGCCGTTGATGAGATATTCGCACTTGGCGGCAATCGGATGAGTGTCGGCGACTTTCGCGCCGGTCGAAGATTGTTCTTCGTCAACCGTGAATAACAAACCGATGTCTTCGATTCCCTGCTTTCGTAATTCCTCCGCCGCGAAAATCTGTGACGCGACGATTCCTTTCGCATCACACGCGCCGCGCCCGTATATTTTTTCCTCGTCTTCGCTCGCCGCGATAAACGGCGGCACGGTGTCAATATGCGTCGAAAGAAAAACGCGCGGCGTGTCGTTTAAATAAGCGATGACGTTGTTTTGGTTTTCCGAAACGGCTTGCAGTTCGACCGTCCAGCCTGAGCGTTCGAGATAGTCACGCAGGTAAAATCCGACCGCTTGTTCGTCGCCGGAAGCTGAAGGAATGTTGATTAAATTTATTGTTAATTCGTAGAGATTCATTTTAATTTGTAAAAAATTTGTTGTGTAATCTTTTAATCACTTCGCTGACGACATTTTCCTCGACGACGAACGTCATATTAACGCTCGACGCGCCGTGCGAGATAAGCGAAATGTTGATGTCGGAAATCGCCGCAAAAATCTGCGCCGCCACGCCCGAAGTGTCGCGCAAGCCCGAACCGACGACGCAGACGACCGCTTGATGCGGTTCGATTTTGACTTTGCCGATGCGCTGCAAATCTTTGACGACGGCTTCGAGCGCGTCAGTATTGTCGAGCGTCAAAGACACGGAAACTTCCGACGTGGTGACGACATCAACGACCGTGCGGTGACGTTCAAAAATCTGAAAAATCGCCGACATAAAACCATATGCTCCGAGCATTCGGGCTGATGTGATGTGCAGAATCGTAATGCCTTTTTTGTAGGCGATTGATTTTATTTTGCGTGGCGTTGTCTGCGCTGACGGCAAAATCATCGTTCCCTTTTCGTGCGGCTGATGCGAATTACAGACGCGCACCGGAATCTGCAAATCAACCGCCGGCTGAATCGTTTTCGGATGCAGAACCTTCGCGCCGAAATAAGCGAGTTCGGCGGCTTCTTCGTAGGAAAGAGTTTTCAAAGTTCTGGCTTCGGGACAAATTCGCGGGTCGCACGTTAAAACGCCGGTGACATCCGTCCAGATTTGAATTTCCCGCGCCTGCAAAGCCGCGCCGACGAGTGCCGCCGAATAATCCGAGCCGCCGCGCCCTAAAGTCGTCGTTTCGCCGCCGCGACTCGCCGCGATAAAACCGCCCATCACGGGAATTTCGCCGTGATTGATTAACGGCTGCAATTCGAGTTGAATCAGTTTTTCCGTTTCGTCCCAAACCGGCGCGGCTGAACCGTATTCGTCGTCGGTAACGATCAGACGGCGCGAATCGGCGTGACGTGCGTTCAAACCTTTTGCCGCGCAGACTAACGCCAAAAGCTGCGATGAAAGCTGTTCGCCGTAAGAAACAACCGCGTCTTTGAGCATCGCCAGCGGCAGACTGCGCCGCGAAACCCGCATTAATAAATCTTTTAATTCCGTTTGTGCAAATCCGAGTTCGGTTTGAAAAGTTTTTTGCCGCGCGTCATCGGTTAGCTGTTCGGAAACTTTCGTATGCCGCTCGAAATGCGGTTCGAGCGACGCGAGAGCCGTTTCCGCATCGCCTTTTTTCGCCGTTTCAAACGCATTTAATAAAGCATCGGTGACTTTCGACATCGCGGACGTGATAACAACCGGCGAATTTTCGCGTTCGCCCGCAACAATCGCGGCGACACGAGCAAACGCTTCCGCATCCTGCACACTCGTGCCGCCGAATTTCATCACAGTTGGCTTGATATTTTCATTCACAATGACGCTCACAATTAATTTGTAAAGTTAAATGAAAACCGAGAATGACGCAAAGCGCGACAAGGCAAAAGTAAAAAGTAAAAAGGCAAAAGTGAAGATTAATTTTGCCTTTTTACTTTTTACTTTTGCCTTTTCTTTGCGGTTATCCGCAAAGAACCGCGCCGCCGTTGATGTTTAAAATCTCGCCCGTGATGTGACGCGACCAATCAGACAGCAGAAAACAAATCGAAAGCGCAACGTCATCGGTCATCGCCATTCGCTGCAAAGGAATCGAATTTATCACCGATTTTTTGTAATTTTCGTCTTTAAAAACGGGACGAACCATCGCCGTTTCAATCCATCCGGGCGCGACGCAGTTGACGCGAATCTTCGGGCATAATTCGCTTGCCAGAGCTTTTGTAAAACTGATTTGTCCGCCTTTCGATGCCGCGTAGTTTGAATAATTCGCTTCGCCGCGTTGTCCGGCGGTCGAACTGACTAAAACAATCGCGCCGCTTTCGCGTTTTTTCATCGCGGGAACGCAGGCTTTTGACATCGCCCACGCTGCTTTCAAATTCGTGTTCAGAACTCTGTTCCACGTTTCTTCCGACATTTCCTCAATCGGTGCGCCTTCCCAGATTCCGGCATTCAAAACAAGCAAATCAATCCGCCCGAATTTCTCAATCGCCTTATTCGCCAGATTGTGCGCGTCCAGCCATTGCGAAACATCGCCCTGCACGGCAATCGCGTCAACGCCTTTTTCTCTGCACAGTTCGACGACGTTGTTCGCCTTTTCATCCGCGCTCAGATAATTAACTACGACATTCGCGCCCGATTCAGCTAATCGCAAAGCCGTCGCACGACCAACGCCTCGACTCGCGCCGGTGACAATGGCGGTTTTGCCTTGAAAAAGATTTACGGGCAGTTTGATTTCGACAGGCTTTTCACTCATAAATTTCCCTTTGCGAATCAGCAGTGATTCGCAAAAGTTCAGATGTATTTTCCGACAAAAACTTTGTGTTATAAAATATGCCTGAATTCTTCTGAAATCTCAAAATTATGAACAATTTAATTTGCGGTTTTGTTTGTTTTATCTACTAAACTTTTTGCCAGAAACGGAGCGATCAAAGCCAGCGGGAAAAAATAGATTCCATTGTCGAGAACGGATTTCAAACCGCCGAACATCGAAAAAATCGTGTAAGCCGCAATTGCAACCGCGCAGATTGAAAGCGGAATCGCCAGATGCTTCGGATTTTTTATATTTCCGATTCCGAAAATCGTCATAAAACCGCCGATGAGAAATAAGGTTAAAACCGTAAGCGGATTCCAGAAAAAGTCGAACGCAAAAACCAGCAGCATTCCGTAAAACAGGTAAAAAGCACCCGGCAGAAATAGAAAAGTCCGTTTGAGTATTTTTACCAAAACGTCGCCCTTTTCGTTAAAACGTGTGGCTGTTTCCTGTTTGAGCAAGCGGGAATCGCCCGCAAAAATTAGGTTATTTTCGATATAATTTTCACGGTCATTATCGAAAAAGGCATTGACGGCGTTTTCAATTCGGCTTTTAAGTTTAGTTTTATTCATTATATTTGCGGCGGACGTGAAGTTTCACAGAGTAGCGGAGCAATCTTATTTTACTCTGTTTATCCGTATCAAATCAATAAATTTCTCAAACTGCCAATTGCCGCGTTTCGTGTTATTTTGGTAAAAAACCCCAAAGTTTATGAATGAAACAAACCTGTTAGAAAATCAGCCGATTGCGTGGACACCGACGCAAGACGTAATCGAACGCGCACAACTAACTAAATTTATGAAGCAAGTCGGCGTTTCGACTTTCGACGAGCTTTATCAATTTTCGATTAATGAAACGGAACGGTTCACCCACGAAGTTTTGAAATTTTTAGACATCCGTTTCAATCCGCCTTATGAAAAACTGCTTGATTTGTCGGACGGCATAGAGTTTCCGCAGTGGTGCGTCGGTGCGGGTTTGAACATTACGGAAATGTGTCTTGACCGTTGGCAGACGGACGAAATGAAAAATCAGACTGCGATAATTTGGGAAGGCGAAGAAGGAAACACGGAAACTTTAACTTACGCCGAACTTTTTGAGCAGGTTCAAATCTGCGCGGTAGGTTTGCGAGCCGATAATTTCGGAAAAGGCGATGCTATCGGAATTCATTTGCCGATGATTCCCGAAACTATCGTCGTGCTTCTGGCTGTTAACCGAATCGGCGCGATTGCCGTGCCGGTTTTTTCGGGTTACGGCGTTGAAGCGATTGCCAGCCGAATGAATGCCGTCGGCGCGAAAGCGATTTTTACGACTCGCCATTTTTCAAGGCGCGGCAGGCAAATTCACGCTTCTCTAGTTGCTTATGAAGCCGCTGATAAATGTCCGACTATAAAAAGAGTTTATTCTATAGATGAAAGCTACAAAGAATTTGTCACAAACACAAAACCCAGATATGAGGAAGCAAAGAAGCACCGCGTAGATTACGAAAAACTGACAGAGGAAGAAAAGGCTGAATATCGCAGAAAAAAAGAATCAGAGAGAGATATAAAAGAAAAAGAATCTTTTGAGCGACTGTTTGAGCAATTAAAAGAAAAGAATGTTTCAGAGAAGGAAATTGAAAGAGTCAGACAAGAAATTGCCGACGGTCGTCAACAGCCGCTTGTAATCAAAATTAGTCCGAACGAATCAGTAATAATAGAGTCTCCACCGAAAGAAAAAGCAGTTCGCTTGAATAAGTTCACTTCTGCATCTTGGAGAAGATTGCTCAGAAACGAAAAGGATGAAACGGATTTTTCTTCATATATCGAACCGACTCTCGCCGAAGACCCGCTCATCATTCTTTACACGAGCGGCACGACGGGCAAACCGAAAGGCATCGCGCACACGCACCTGAGCTTTCCGATAAAAGCGGCGCAGGATATGGCTTTCGGCACGGATGTCGGGCGCGGCACGCGCATTTCGTGGATAACCGACATCGGTTGGATGATGGGACCGTGGCTGATTTACGGCGCATTGATAAACGGCGCGACGATTTGCATCTACGACGGTGCGCCCGATTTTCCCGCGCCCGACCGAATGTGGGAATTCGCCGCGAAACACAAAGTCGAAATTCTCGGAATCTCGCCAACCCTGGTTCGCGCACTCGCCACGCACGGCGACGACTTGCCGAAAAAACACGACCTTTCGCATTTACGCGCCTTCGCTTCGACGGGCGAGCCGTGGAATCCCGCACCGTGGTGGTGGCTGTTCGAGAAAGTCGGCAACTCAAAACTGCCGATAATAAATTATTCCGGCGGCACGGAAATCTCCGGCGGAATTTTGATGAACAACCCGCTCGTCCCGATCAAACCGTGCGGCTTTTCTGCCCCTTGTCCGGGAATAGACGCGGATATTTTGAACGACAAAGGCGAATCGGTCGGCGCGGGCGAAGTCGGCGAACTCGTGATAAAACAACCTTGGATCGGAATGGCTCGCGGCTTTTGGGGCGAAAAAGAAAGATATTTGGAAACCTACTGGTCGCGCTTTGAAAACATCTGGGTTCACGGCGATTGGGCGATGAAGGACGCAGACAGACATTATTTTATTCTCGGACGCTCCGACGACACCTTAAAAGTCGCGGGCAAACGAGTCGGACCGGCGGAAGTCGAAAGCCTTCTTGTCGCACATTCAAATGTTGCCGAAGCCGCCGTCATCGGCGTTCCCGACGAAATAAAAGGCACGGCGATGGTCGCCTTCGTCGTCTTAAAAGGCGCGGAAACGGAAAATCTCGCCGCCGAGTTAAAACAACTCGTCGCCAAAGATATGGGCAAACCGCTCGCGCCGTCAAAGATTCATTTCGTCGCCGCGATTCCGAAAACCCGCAACGCCAAAGTAATGCGCCGCGTTATTCGCGCGGCATATTTAGGCGAAGACGCGGGCGATTTGTCGGCACTCGAAAATCCGCAGGCAGTAGAGGAAATAAAAAATTCTGCCGGACGATAATTTTACCCGTTCATAGAACATAAATTAACTGTGTGATTTAATAACCCTAGAGAATTATTCGATGAAACGGGAAAATCTCACGCGGTTTGCGTGGCTTTCAATTTTTGCTGCCGTTGCGACAATCGGCTTGAAAACCGGCGCGTATTTGCTGACCGGCTCGGTCGGACTGTTGTCGGACGCGATGGAATCGCTGATAAATCTGGCGGCGGCGGTAATAGCTCTGCTTTTGCTCAAACTGGCGGCGCGTCCGCCGGATGAAGAACACGCTTTCGGTCACGACAAGGCGGAATATTTTGCGGGCGGCATCGAGGGAACGCTGATTGTTCTTGCCGCCGTCGGGATCGGCTGGACGGCGACGATGCGGCTGTTTGCGCCGAAGCCGATTGAGCAGGTCAATCTCGGTTTAATTATTTCGATGGCGGCGACGGCGATAAATTTAGTCGTCGGGCAAGTTTTGATTCGCGCCGGACGGCGGCATCGTTCGATAACGCTCGAAGCCGACGGAAAACATTTGATGACCGACGTTTGGACATCGGTCGGAGTCGTCATCGGCGTTTGGGCGGTCGCGGCGACCGGCTGGCTTTTTCTCGATCCGCTCGTCGCGCTGCTGGTTGCCGCCAACATTATTTGGGCGGGAATCAAACTGATGCGGCGTTCCGCGCTCGGATTGATGGACACGGCGGTTTCATTGGAAAAACAGGAAAGCATCAAGGCGATTCTCGACCGCTACGCCGAAGACCGAAAAATCGAATATCACGCGCTCCGAACGCGCCGCGCCGCCGCCCGGTCGTTTGTCAGTCTGCACGTTCTCGTCCCCGGCGCGTGGACGGTTCACGCGGGGCATCAACTGCTCGAAGAAATCGAAGCCGACATTCGCCGCGAAGTTCCGGGCGCAATCGTTTTCACGCATCTCGAATCGCTCGATGATCCGGCTTCGTGGTATGACATCGAACTCGACCGTCTCGAAGGTTAAAAAAGGATATTTAATGTCTTAGGTCGGAGCGCGGACATCTTTGTCCGCAATATCGCCGAAAGGCGATGAAAAGACCTTCAACATATTCGATGTCATACTGAGCGCAAAGAGCTTTTTTCGCGCTTTGCGCTCAATGCGGACAAGGATGTCCGCGCTCCCAGTGTAGAAAACTCTAAATTATATGAAACCTGATTTAATAACCGTTTACACCATCGGACACGGGCGACACGCTTGGAAAGAGTTTCTCGCCTTACTGCAAAAACACGAAATCCGGTTTGTCTGCGATGTGCGAAGCGCGGCGCGTTCGCGCTGGGTGCAGTTTAACGGCGCGGTTTTGTCAGCAAATTTACTTGAAACCAACATCGGCTATGAGCATCTGCCCGAGTGCGGCGGCAAGACCAAGCCGATTCCCGAAGATTTAAATCGCGGAATCGAAAGAATTCTGGAAATCTCGGCAGAAGTGAAAACCGCGATTATGTGTTCGGAATCCTATCCTTTGACCAAACATAAAGAGCCGCGAGCCAATTGTCATCGCATCGGTTTATTGTCGCCGATGCTAAAGGCAAAAGGCGCGTCACGGATAATTCATATTTTGCCTGACAGCGATTCTGTAGAATTTAACGAAAATGCGGTTGCGTCAATCTGGTAATGTCTAATTTATGAATCAGGTATCCTCGGCTTATTTCCGCTTTTTGATCAAATTCCTTAAAAAAAAATTTCTAAAAATCAGAGTCAATTAAGAATATTAACTTAAGCAAGTCATTTCCAGTCAAAAGGAGAAATTTAAATATGTTTAAGTTTTGGATAGGTAAGGTTTGGTGTGTTTCCATGGCTTTCGCCATTATCGTTTCATCTATCGGCAGTTTGCGGGCGCACGACGACACAAGTAAAAGTAAAAAAGATATTGAGGCTCATCGCCAAACCGATTTCGGTTTTAACGGGTTCAATAATCTCAACAGGCAACTGCAAAAAGATTTTACTAATTTCAACTTTGCAAAGAGTGGTGCCGCATATCGAAGAAGTTTGCGCTTTGCCGCCGCTTCAAATGCACATTTGGTCGGACAATGGTCGCCGGTTTTCGATTTGCCGGTCGTTGCTATTCACACTGCTCTTTTGCAGAATGGAAAAGTGTTGATTTGGGATTCGGTCGGCGATTTGCCGTCTGAAAACTACGAGACTCACAACACTACGCGGTCTATTGTTTGGGACCCGGCAAACGGTAATGCCGCACGCTACGATGTAAACACCGGATTTAATCTTTTTTGCGCCGGTCACGCCGCTCTTCCTGACGGAAAACAGTTTATCGCCGGCGGCAACCTGAACAGTAGTCTGAATGGTTTAGATACGCTTCATACTTTTAGTTCGTCGGATAATTCCTGGACATTTCTTGGTCGGATGAATCAAGGCGGACGCTGGTATCCTTCCGTAACGGCACTGGCAAACGGCGAAATGTTAATCACTTCGGGCGGACCAAGCACTTCTGAAGTCTATAATTCGGCGAACGGTTTGCGTTCTTTGACAAACGCCGTTTTAGCGATGCCGCTTTATCCCTGGCTGCAAGCCGCGCCGAACGGAAACGCTTTTTATTTCGGTCCCGACAATAATTTAAGATATTTGAATACGAGCGGAGCCGGAGCATGGCAAAATCTCGGAGGGCGCGACGGCATCAATCGCGATTACGGCTCGTATGCAATGTATGACACCGGTAAAATACTGGCGGCAGGCGGAGGAAATTCAGTTAAAAATACCGTCGTTATTGACATTAATAACGGAACACCGCAAGTCAGCCAGACAAGCAATTTGAATACTGGTCGCCGCCAGCATAATTTGACGGTTTTGCCCGACGGGACTGTTTTGGCAACAGGCGGAAACTCCAGCGGAGCGAGTCTGGTTAATTTAAGTACCGGAGTCTATTCGGCAGAATTGTGGAATCCGGCAACCGGCGCGTGGCAAAATCTTGCCGCAATGCAAAAGACGAGACAGTATCATTCGATGGCGATGCTTTTACCGGACGGAAGAGTTCTGGTTGGCGGCGGCGGAATTTGCGGCGATTGCTTTAATGTCGGTTATCTGGAAAAAAATATCGAGATATTCTCGCCGCCTTATCTGTTCAACCGCGACGGAAGCGGCGAACTTGCCTCCCGCCCTTTGATAAACTCAAATTTATCGTCAGTTTCTTACGGGCAGAGTTTCAAAATTTCTACTGATAATCCGAAAAACATCAAAGAAATCGTGTTGATTCGCCCGGCTTCCGTCACACATTCGGTCAACTTTGAACAACGCCGCATTCCGCTTTCATTTTCTGCTAATAGAAAATTCGTTCAGGCATCCGGTCCGAAGGATGCAAATATCGCGCCTCCCGGATATTATATGTTGTTCCTCATTGACAACAACGGTGTGCCGTCGGTTGCCAAAATGGTTAAGCTCTCATAGAGAAATTCAGCGGAAAATTTTTAGTTAAATCTGATTTTATAGAGCTTTTACAAAACGAAACCGCTTTTCTATGCGATATGTGAAACAAGGAGCGTTCGCGCCGGGTGCAGTTTACCGGCGCGTTTTTTTTCGGCAAATTCACTCAAAAAAAATATCGGTTACGAACATCTGCCCGAAACCGGCGGAAGTAAAAACCGCAATTATGTGTTCGGAATCACAGCCTTTGACTAAACACAAAATCGCGCGGGCAAATTGTCACCGCGTCGGAATGCTCGCGCCGCTTTTGCGGGCAAAAGGCGCGTCGAAAATAATTCACATTTTGCCGAACGGCGATTCGACTGAGTTTGACGAATCAATTATTCCTTCAATTTGGTGAGCGTTTTTTGCACCGTTCGATCCGAAAATATTATTCTTTGTTATCTTTATTCCGAATTTCTTCGACTTTTGCCAAAACAGTTTCGTCGGTCAGTTCAATGTGCGGATTCAGAATGACATCGGCGGCGAGCGAAATTTCGCCGCAAACGGCGCGGGCGACGTTGTTTTTGGTTTGCCATTCGGAAGTTGATAAACCGAAATACGACGATTGGAGATTAACGAAATCGGCGAGCGTTTGTGAATTGTTTTGGTTTTCATAGAAAATTTCGATTTGATACAGCGCACCGTCGTAAAAGCGCAAATAAACGGCGCGAACTCCGGTTAAAGGCGGCGGCGCGGGCTTTTCGATGTAATTTTGAAAGAATATGTATACGCCTTTGCGGTTGTTTTTTATTTTCAATGCTTTGCCGAGAACGGTTTTCACCTGCGCGTTCGACATTTTCAAATTCACGCCGAGCAGATTTTTGTTCGTCAAATCACAATTTCCCTGCGCCGCGACGCAAATCGCCGATAGAAACATCAACGCAAACAAAGAGAACGATTTTACGAATTTGCCGCTCATCCTGATAATTGTATAACGAATCGCGCAAAATTTTATAATGGAAAAACTCGACCAACAAAATCTCGTTTCCGCCTGTGAAAAATTAGCAAAAACAGATGCTGATTTGGCTTTTATTTACGAAACTTACGGCACGCCGCCGCTCTGGAAGCGCGAAGCGAATTTCGCAACGCTCGTTCATATCATTTTAGAACAGCAGGTTTCGCTCGCGTCCGCGCTTTCGGCGTTTAATAAATTGCGGGAAAAACTCGGCGCGATTACGCCCGAAGGCGTTTTGAGTTTGTCGGACGAAGAATTAAAGGCGGCTTATTTTTCGCGTCAAAAAACCGTCTACGCGCGTGAATTGGCAAAAGCGGTTACAAGCGGAGAATTAAATTTAAAATCGCTCGAAAATCTGCCCGACGAGCAAGTGAAAATCGAACTCAAAAAGATAAAAGGCATCGGCAATTGGACTGCCGGAATTTATCTTTTGATGGCTCTGCTGCGCCCGGACGTGATGCCGAAAGGCGATTTGGCATTGCACGTTGCGTGGAAAAAATTGAAAAATCTCGAACACGCGCCGAATTCCGACGATTTTCAAATCATCGCCGAAAAATGGAAACCGTTTCGCGCCGTTGCCGCCCGCTTGCTTTGGCATTTTTATTTGTCGGAGAAAAAGTAGCGAAGATTTTTTTTTAACGCAAAGACGCAAAGACGCAGGGACGCAAAGTTTCTTATGGTATAAAATGCAGAGATAAAAAGTAATTGTTTTACCTTTGCGCCTTCGCGTCTTTGATTCTTTGCGTTAAAAATGATTTTAAATAATCAGCATAATCAGCGTCCTATTTTTTTAATCCCAATTTGTGTTAATTTAATTCTCGATGAGTAAGATTTTAGATGTCGGCTGCGGCTCGAACAAATATGAAGGCGCGATTGGACTCGATAACAATCCGCGCACCGCCGCCGATGTGATTCACGATTTAGGCGTAATTCCGTATCCGTTTGCAGACGACGAATTCGATTTGATAGTTTCGCGCCACGTCGTCGAACACGTCCCGGACGTGATGGCATTTATTACGGAACTTCACCGGATAACGAAAAACGGCGGGCGAATTCGTCTGGTCGCGCCGCATTATACAAACCCGGATTGGGCGACCGACCCGACTCATCGCAATCATCTTAACTCTTACACTTTTAATACTTTTATGCCGGAGCGTCAGGTTTTCGATTTTTATACGCAGGTCAAATTAAAACCGATAAAGACCTACGTTTCGCTGGCAAGTCTGTGGAAGGCTCTCGGCATCGAATTCGTCGTCAATCTCGATCAGAAAAACGAAAAACTGCGGTTTCTGCGAAAATTCTGGGAGCATTATCTGAGCTATATTTTTCGCGGCAAGGAACTTCATTTCGAGTTTGAAGTGGTGAAGGAAAGTGAGCAGTAAGGAGAGAAATCTTGTCAAATTCAATAATAATAGGACTTCCGCTTTTTGAAAAAATATGATTAAACAGATGTTCTGATGATAACTAAAAATCAATATATCGAATATCTGTTAAATACGCCAATCAATTACACTTGTTCAAATTTATCTGAGCATCTGGAGAATGTCA
>JALYQJ010000265.1 GCA_030855875.1 Acidobacteriota bacterium | reverse complement strand
CATCATCGAGAGCGTGATGAACGAACACGAAACGCAAAGCGCGTCGAGTTTGGAAGCGATTCTAAAAGCCGATGAATTTGCACGAAACCGCGCTATAATGAAACTTGAAAAAACCGCTTCGGTAAATTCGAGGTAAAATATATGCAGCAGACAATTTCCGAAACGATTACCCATCATAGACCAATTCTTGTCGAAACCACCGTCAGACAAATTAGTCTTGAAGAACCTCTTCCCGTCAGATGGACGAAAAAGGAATATCATTATTTGGCGGAACTTGGAATGTTTGAAGGCAAACGGACGGAGTTTTTAGAGGGAGAAATTATCGTAATGCCGACAATGAATAGTCCTCACGCAACGGCTTTGGAAGTAACATATGACGCTCTGCGTGATACTTTTGCAAAAGGTTTTGCAGTTCGAAGTCAGTCGCCGATTGAGCTAGATGAAAATTTTGAAGTTGTCCCGGACGTTTTTGTTATAAGAGGCAACGCCCGCGATTTTCGAGAGGCACATCCGAAAACAGCGGATTTGATAATTGAAATCTCCGATACCACTTTGAGATATGACCGCAACCGAAAAGCAGGTCTTTACGCAAAATTCGGAATTCAGGATTATTGGATTTTGAATTTGAAAAATCGAACTTTGGAAGTTTATCGCCGTCCGTTTGAAGATGAAAATACCGTTTACGGTTTTGCATATGAAGATAAATTGACTTTTGATGAAACGAAAGAAGTTTCGCCGCTGGCGATGCCGGACGCGAAAATCAAAGTTGCCGATATTCTGCCGTAGTTGCGAATCTCTGGCGAGAGATTTACACTTTTAATGACAACCTGCCTGCCGAATTTTGTTTCTAAGCAGTCAACTACTTTGAAAAGGAATTAATAACAAATGCCCGATATTTTAATAGTAATTTTAGCCGTCATATTCGTTCTCGGAATCGCCATTAATATTCACGAGTTCGGACATTTTATTGTCGCCAAACTTTTTGGAATGCGCGTCGAAGCCTACTCGTTTTTCGGCTTGGGACCGCGCATCTGGGGATTTAAGGTCGGACACACCGATTACCGCATTTCGGCGATTCCGCTCGGCGCGTATGTCAAACTTTACGGCGACGAAGCGACCGCCGCGCTCGAAGGCGGCGAGTCTGAAGGCGAACGGGTTCCCGATTCCGAGCTTTACGAGCTGCGTCCGCGCTGGCAGAAATTTCTCGTGATGATCGGCGGACCGTTTATGAATATTATGCTCGCGCTGGCGATTCCGTTCGGCGGAGCATTAATGAACGGAGTTCCGACGATGCCTTCACCGGTCGCGGCAACCGTTAAAGCGGGCGGCGCGGCGGAAGCGGCTGGCATCAGGGTCGGCGATAGAATCGTCGCTTTTGACGGTATCGAAAATCCGACTTGGGACAGAATCAGAAACGACGCGCTCGTTTTGCCCGACCGACAAGTTCCGGTCGTCGTCGAACGCGGCGGACAGCGAATGGCGTTAAATATCACTCCGTCGAAAGCAGATTTAAAGGGCAATACCATCGGCACTTTGGATTTTGAACCGACGGAAATGGTCGTTATGAATCCGCAGCCGGATTCACCTGCACTGCAAGCCGGAATTCAAAAAGGCGATAAAGCGATTTCGATTAACGGCACGACTGTCAGTAGTATGGACAGCTTTAAAGAATTGGTGCAGGCTAACAAAGACAATCCGATTCGGATGTCAATCGTTCGCAATAACGAAGTAAAAGAAGTTGTCATTCAGGCAAAAATCGGCGAAGACGGCAAAGCGGCAGTCGGCGCGGTCATCAGCAGTCAAAGTTTAGACCGCGAAAAAGCCTCTGTCGGACAAGCCGCCTCTTTTGCTGTAAATGCGAATCTGGAAATTATCAGAATGACCGGAAAGGTTTTCGGGCAGATGTTTAGCGGCGAGCGTTCGCCGAAAGACGCGGGACTTGCGGGTCCAATCGGAATCGTGCAGATTATCGCGCAAATTGTCCGCGAAGCCGGATTCGTCGGTTTGGTTTCGATTTTAGCTTTGATCAGTTTGAATCTCGGCGTTTTTAACCTTTTGCCGATTCCGCTGCTCGACGGCGGACAAATAATGGTTTTAGGCATCGAAAAAGTTTTAAGCTGGTTCGGCAAAACACTCTCGATGGCGATCAGAGAAAAAATTCAGATGGTCGGTTTAGCCGTGATTTTGCTCTTAATGGTGACGACGATATTTTTCGACGTTTCGCGGCTGTTCGGCAAATAAATTGTCGTAAAAATGAATACGCAAAAGAGGTTTTAGCCACGAATTACACGAATATCACGAATAAGAAAATTATAGAAATTCTTTTAATTTGTGAAAATTCGTGTAATTCGTGGCTAAAATTTTTGCTCGAATTAAAAATAATTTGAAATGAGAAAAGAAACAAAAGCGGTCAAAATTCGCGGCATACAAATCGGCGGCGGCGCGCCGGTTGCGGTTCAGTCAATGACGAAAACCGATACGACCGATGTTGCCGGAACGATTAAGCAAATCGAAGAAATGGTGACGGCGGGCTGTGAAATCGTCCGCATCGCCGTCCCCGATAAAGATGCGGCGATTGCGCTCAAAGAAATTCGCAAATTAACCGATGTCCCGATTGTCGCCGACATCCATTTTCATTACAAATTAGCTTTGATGGCACTCGAAGCCGGAATTGATAAACTTCGTTTGAATCCGGGAAATATCGGTTCGATTGACCGCGTGCGCGAAGTTGTTCGCGCGACCGAAGCGCAGGGCGTTCCGATCAGAATCGGTGTCAACGGCGGTTCGCTCGAAAAAGACCTTCTGGCAAAATACGGCACGGCAACGCCCGAAGCGATGGTCGAATCGGGGATGCGCCACGTTCGGATTTTAGAAGATTTAGGATTTTCCGACATCGTAATTTCACTCAAAGCGTCAGATGTCAACCGAATGGTCGCGGCGTATCGTTTGATGGCGGAAAAGGTAAATTATCCGCTTCATCTCGGCGTGACCGAAGCCGGAACACCATTCGGCGGCACGATAAAATCAGCGATGGGTTTGGGAATTCTTCTGCACGAAGGCATCGGCGACACGATTCGCGTGTCGTTAGCCGCTGAACCGCACGAAGAGGTTCGCGTCGGCTGGGAGATTTTGAAATCTTTGGAACTGAGAAAACGCGGCGTGACGGTTGTCGCGTGTCCGACCTGCGGGCGGCTTGATGTTGATAATTTCGTCGAAATCGTGACGGAAGTCGAACGCCGTTTGGCGCACGTCGAAGAACCTCTTCATCTCTCTATTATGGGCTGCGCCGTCAACGGTCCGGGCGAAGCGCACGATTCGCAATTGGGAATTACATTCGGTCGGCAGGTCGGAATGATTTTCAAAGACGGCGTTCCGATGCGAAAAGTCGCGGGCGTTGATATTGTCGAAGAATTCGTCAAAGAAGTCGAGATTTTGCGAAAAGAAGGCGCGGCGGCAAAATCACTTGCGGCAGACAAACAGCTAGTTCAGATTTCTTAAACGTCGTAAACTACAAATAAAAAGAAATAATAGCCACAAAAAGGCACAAAATACGCAAAAAAGATTTTTTAGTTTTCCCTTTTGTGCCTTTTGTGGCTAATTCTCGTAATGAAAATTAATTGATTTTTGCAAGCAAAGTTTTAATCTGTTTGATATGGCGCAGTTCGTGTCCGCCGACGAGCGCGAGCCATTCGTGCGCGGATAAATCACCGAAAAACGGATGCGGGAATTTATGCTGTGTTCCGTCAACCGATTCAAAAAGCGGACGCAGTTTTTTCAGATTCTCGCGGTTTTCTTCCATTTTCGCCAGCGATTCGGCGACGGTTTTTGTTCCCGTCGGATGAACTCGTTCGGGAGCTTCGACTTTCAGATTCGATATTTCACCCGCTTTCGTCAAAAAGCTCTCGGACATTTGCGCCGCGCCGTCGGATGTTTTATTTTCCGCCTGTGACTTTAAAAGCAGTTTCGCGCAAATTCCTGTCATACCGTCTTCGACGATAGCGATATGTTCGACAAGTTGGGCGAGCGACCATTTTTCGCCCTCCGGCACAACGGCGGCTTTTTCATCGGTCAAATCTTCGATTGCGGCTTTAAGATTTTCGCGGATTTTATCGTTCGAGTCGTAAATTTCGGCAATATTTTGATAGTTCATAAAATTTATATTTCGACGGAAATTGCCGGATAATAATTTTTCAAGTTCTAATGTAACCCGACGAAATCATTTTTAAACAGAATTCTCGAAAAGGCAAAATGACTTTTTAATTTAATTTTTAATAAATTGCCGGTCTCGTTCAAATTTAAGATTATAAAATCGTGTGCGGCTTTGTTTGCTCCGACTTTGATGCGCCTATTACGCCCGCGTGCAGACTCGTAAATACTTTTACCAATCTCGAAAACAAAAGATACTGTTCCTCATCAATTTTTCCGTTTTTTAAAAGTCTGAGCAGTTCGTGGCGAATTATAATGAGGTCGCTGTCAACTTGGTCAAGTTGTTCCTTTGCAATCATTGATAGCTTCATAAAAAATTTATCCTCCAAAAAACGATTTACCGGCAGTTGTCACGTAATGGACGCGAAATAAAATAAAATTTTGCACGAAAAGAACTTGATGAATAGCGTTTATTTTAATCGCTTAAGAAACTAACGAAACCTCAATGCGCGAAAATATCTAAAAATTTTATTGGAATTGTCAGGAGTTTAGTTGTTTCAGTAGTTATTGTTTTTTCTCATTTATCGCTTTGAGGCTTGAAGATTCACGTAAATCTTCAAGCCTCTTTTTACGTTTGGTTTAAAAACTTCAAAACTATTTTCCGAGCGAAACCGCCTGCGGACTTAAAACAAGGCGATGCCAGCGCAGATAGCTTCTTACGCTGTCCGCTTCGTTTTTCATTTGTTTGACGTAGCCGGTTTGAAAATAAAGCAAATCTTCAGCCGTCCATTCGAGATTTATCACCGGATTAAAAGACACGAGCGAATTCTCATCGGGCAAAGTATTTAACTGCTGTTGGTTGACGGAAGCGTTTGTGTCGGCGTTCGTGTTCGCCGCTTCTTTGCGCTGCAATTCGCGGTCGAAGGCTTGCGATGAAATCAGTAATTGATTTCTAAGCGGAATCGCAGCTTGTGTCGGAGTATTGCCGATTGCGTCGTAAATTCTGATTTGTCTATCAAAAGCGACAGCAACTTTTGCCGAATCCGGCGACCAGACGGGACGAATCTGCGTTAAAGCGTCATCGAGCCGACGTTCGCGCCCGGTTTTTTCGACCAATCGAGGTCTGCCCAAAGGCGTAAACATTTCGTTTTTTTGATCGGCTTGATACTGCAAAAACTGCCATTCACGATAAGTCGCCGCCAAAGACGCGAGCATCGAACTGTCGGGCGACCAAACGTAATAAAAATAAATCAAACCTTCGTTTTGCGTGACCGGCTTGATGCCGTCGCCGTCGGAGTTGCAGGTGTAAATCTGCTCGGTGCGAAAAGTTAAAATTCCGGTCGGCGCGGCTGGAGTCGGCGCAGCCGGAACGCCGATGTTCGCATTCGCTTCGGCATCAGTAACAGGAGCGGTATCCGCGTTCAGATTTACGCTGGTATTTGATACGGGCGTGTTTATACTTCCCGCCGCATTCGTATTTACTGAATTTGAATTCGTATTTGCCGAATTCGAGTTCGCATTAGAATTCTGATTCGGCACGGCGGGTGGTAATCCGTTTCCCTGTTCGCCGGCGCGGGTCATTGCCACAAAAGCGACGGTCGTCGAGTCCGGCGACCAGACAATCGTGTCGGGAAAATGAACCGCCATCGCGTCCGGCGTTATTTTCCGCAAAAATTTCCCGTCCGACGAATACATATCGAGCCGAAATTCCGCTTGAACGTCCGAAACGCGGTGATAAACCGCGACGACTTTTTGTTTGTCCGGCGAGACGATGGTTTTATCGAGCAGTTCCTGTGCGCGGTTTTGGTCATAATCCGCCTGCACCGCCGCGTTTCTTTCGTCCGCCGAAGCGTTTTTCGCCGTTTCGGGCGGCGCGGGAATATCGGCTTCGTAGCGGAAATTCAAACGCAGCGCGGGAACGTCGCGCATCGCCGACGGCGCGACCGTCGGGGATTGCACATCAATTTTTTGACAACCCGCCGCCATTAAAACGCCGCCGATGATAAAAATTTTCAAACTGTTGCGTAAAAACATAAAAAATTATTTTAGCTCGGCTTGCAGATAATTTTGATAAAGCGATTTCTGCGTGTCGGACGGACTTTCGATTGGAACGATTGAATAACTTTTGCGAAGGTTGTTGCCGAGCGCGAATTCGATGTCGCGTAACCGGTCGAAGCGAAAAATCGTCATTTTCACTTTATCGCCCGGTTTTTTCTCGCCGATATAGCTCGTCAAAAACGCCTGACTGGCGCGGTTGCCGTCAACGGCGACGATTTGATCGCCCGTGTTCAAACCCTGTTCGTAAGCGGGCGTGTCGGCGGGAATCGAACGAACCGTCAATCTTCCGTCTTCTTCCGCCAAATTCGCGCCGATATATGCTTTGTCGGCATTATTAGCTTCGGCTTTGAGCTGCAAGCCGATTCCCTGCAAAATTCCGCTGTAATCAATTTCTTCGGTGCCGCGCACGTATTTCGAGAAAAAATCTTCCAGACTTTTGCCCGCCATCATCTCGGATATTTTTTGATAATCTTCCGGCGTATAATTTCTGCCTTTTTTCGAGTACTCGTCATAAAGATGACGCATCACGTCGTCCAAAGATTTCGCGCCGCCGGATGACGCGCGAATCGTCACATCAAGCATCATATTGACGATTTCGCCTTTGTCGTAATACGAAATTTGATTGTTGACCGAATTTTCATCCTGCCGGTAATATTTTATCCACGCATCTAAACTCGCGTCTTCGAGACTCGTTTCAAATCTTCCCGGACGTTCCTGCAATTGCTGAATGAGCGAAATTCGCGCGTCGAAAAACTCTTTTTCGCTGATTAAACCGGCGCGGCGCAGAAGAAGTCCTTCGTAATAAGCCGTCGCGCCTTCGGCAACCCAGAGCAGTTTCGTATAGTTTTCGTTTTCGTAATCGAACGGTCCGAGCGTGTCGGGTCGAATTCTTTTTACGTTCCAGAGATGGAAAAATTCGTGCGCGACTAAATTTAAAAATGCCGTATAGCGCGCCTTCGGCGTAAAACCGAAGCGATTCCATTGCAGCGCAGTCGAATTCAAATGTTCGAGACCGCCGCCACCGCGCAAATTGACGATAAAGGTGTAATCGTTATACGGCAAATCGCCGAAAATTTTCGAGGATTCGGTCACGATTTTTTCCGTATCCGCCGCCATTTTTTTCAAATCGTAATTGCCTTCGCCGGTCA
>JALYQJ010000257.1 GCA_030855875.1 Acidobacteriota bacterium | reverse complement strand
TGGCGGACGACGCGGCGAACGTCTACGTCGTGCTGACGGCTCGCGGATTGAACGAAAATATGCACATCGTCGCCCGTGCCGTTGAAGAACAAGCCGAACCGAAATTGATTCGCGCCGGTGCGAGCCGCGTCGTCGCGCCGATAATTATCGGCAGTCAATCAATGGCTCGCGCTCTGCTCAAACCGGCAATCGCCGATTTTATGGATTCGATTGTCGCCGAAACGCTTGATCTGGTTTTTGAAGAAGTCGTCGTCGAACACGATTCGCCGTATGCCAATAAAAAATTGCGCGAAACCAACATCAGCCGTGAACTGAACTTAATCGTCGTCGCCATCCGCCGCAAAAATGGCGAACTGTTTTTTCATCCAATCGGCGAATCAGTCATCGAAGAAAGCGATTTGTTAATCGTCGTCGGCAAAGCAGATTCGATGCAGAAACTCATTCAAGCTAATAAGTGACCGGAAAGAAATAGGACACGGATTATTTCTTTCAAATGGCATTAAAAATCCGCGTTTGTCCGCATCCTGTTTCTTTTTTCTTTGTGCCTTAGCGTCTCTGCGTCTTTGCGTTAAAATCTTATTATGAAAATTTTAGTAACCGGCGGAAGCGGTTTTTTGGGAACTCACGTTAGGGAATATTTCGGCGCGGACGATTTTTCGCGGCGGTCAAGTTTGGATTTGCTGAATTTACAGGACGCGCAGACCGTCGAAGATTGCGATGTCGTGATTCATCTCGCCGCTCATCTCGACAAATCGCCCGATGCTTCGGAAGAAGTTTTTTTGACAAACGTCGAAGGCACGATCAATCTTTTACGCTCGATGCGAGAAGATTCGGTGTTTATTTTCGCCTCGACCAAAGACGTTTACGGCAGATTTGCCGATAATTACCAAGCCGTTCCCGAAAGCTGTCCGACTTTGTATGCCGGACAATCCGCGCTCGAATGGTCAAAGCTGATTGCCGAACGCTACGTCGAATTTTACGCCGCGCAAAACCGTTTTCGTTCGTGTATTTTTCGCCTTTCAAACGTTTACGCACCGAATTCCGAAGGCAACACGCCGAATTTCGTGACGCATTACGCCGACGCTTTAAATCTCGGCGAACCTCTGCGGCTTCCCGACGGCGGAACTCCGAAACGCGATTTGCTGCACGTCGAAGATTTTTCCCGCGCCTGCGATGCGTTTATTGACTCGGTGATTCGGAACGGACTTTATAATTTAGGCGGCGGGCGCGAAAACGCTTTAACTTTGCGCGAATTGGTCGCCAAAATGGAAGAAGTTTCCGGGCTTCAAGCCGTTATTGACGAAGAAAATCCAACGCCCGCGCCTTCGCCGATGAATTACGTTACGGATTTATCTCTCGTCACGCAGGAACTCGATTGGAAACCTGAAATTTCGCTTGATAAAGGTTTGAAGAGTCTTTTTTAATGCAAAGGCGCGAAGGCGCAAAGTAAAACCAAAAACCTTTTTAACAATTTTTCCCTTTGCATCTCTGCGCCTTTGCGTCTTTGCGTTAAAATAATCCGGTGAAAATTTTAGTTCGCGGAACAAATTGGGTCGGTGACGCGGTGATGACGATTCCCGCTCTGCGCGAACTGCGCCGCGTTTTTCCGAAGGTGGCGATTACGCTTTTCACGCGCAGTTGGGCGCGTGGAATTTTTCAGGATGCCGATTTTTTAGACGAAATCCTGACTTTTGACAAAACAAAATCGAAAATCAAAGATGCTTTCAATCAATCGAATTCATTGAAGGCTAAAAATTACGATTTGACCGTTTTGCTGCCGAATTCGTTTGAATCGGCGTTGATTGCAAAACTGTCCGCGATTCCGCACAGGTTCGGTTACGCAAAAGAAGGCAGAAGTTTTCTACTGACCGATTCCATCGAGATTCCGGCGTGGAAAAACCAGCGTCACGAAGTTTATTATTATTTACATTTGATCGCCGAAATCGAAAAGTCGTTTTGCAAAACTCAGACGGTTTCGCAAAACGAGCCGCGTTTCGATTTGGCGGTTTCGGCTGAACGCCGCGCCGAAGCCGGAAAAATATTGAAAGAAGCCGGAGTTGATACGACCCGAAAAACGGTCGCGCTCGGTGTCGGCTCGACAAATTCGCTCGCCAAACGCTGGAGTTCGCAAAGTTACGCCGAATTAAACGATTTACTGCAAAACGAATTAAATGCAAACGTGATTCTCGTCGGCGCGAAGGACGAAACGAGCGTTTCGGCGGAGGTTTACGAAAAATCAAAACGAAAGCCTTTCGTTTTAACCGGAAAAACAAGTCTCGCCGAAATCGTCGCAATTTTAAGCGAGATTGATTTGCTCGTGTCAAACGATATGGGACTCGCGCACATCGCGCCCGCCGTCGGCACAAAAACGCTCGTTATTTTCGGACCGACCAACGAAAAAACCACCAGACCTTTTCCCGAAATCGCCGAAATCGTTCGCGTCAACGTCGAATGTTCGCCGTGTATGCTTCGCACTTGCCCGATTGACCATCGCTGTATGACGCGCATTTTGCCGCAGGAAGTTTTCGAGAAAACTTCCCTCATTCTGAATCATTAAATTTATGATAAAATTTCGTCGTATCATTGAACCGATTGAAAATATTGAAATCATTGCCCGGCGTTTTTCAATTGATGAGTTGGCTCTGCTGCGTGAGAAATTCGGCGGCAGAAATTGGCGAAAGTTAAAAGGACAAGTTTATGTCGAACTTTTCACAGGTGAGATTCGGTTTGCCGAAATTCACTGGTATGAGTGTCACGGAATCGGGAAACGAAAACTTAAAATTAAACGACTGCTCGATTGAATTTATGAAAATAATAGGTTTTGCATTGTGTCTGGAAGATGATGACGAAGGCTCATTCGCGCCGAACAAACTTTATCCGATTCTCGAACCGCTCGACAATGACCCGCAAAAGCATCTGCGAATAATTGACGAAAGCGGCGAAGATTATCTTTACCCGCAAATTTATTTTGAGATTGTTCAACTAAATCAACCCGCTCAAAATAAATTAATTGATTATTACGAGTCCGTCACCGCTTTGAACGTCTGAATTTTGAATATTTGATGAACCTAGCCCAAATGAAAAAGCCCGCCGTTTTTATTGACCGCGACGGAACTTTAATTGAGGAAGTGAATTTTCTTTCGCGGCTCGAAGATTTGCGTTTTTTTTCTTACACAAACGAAGCCGTTAAATTATTAAAGCAAAACGGTTTTTTGATTATCGTCGTGACGAATCAATCGGGCATCGGGCGCGAAATTTTTGACGAAGCGGCGATGCACCGGATTCACGAGCAGATACAAATTGATTTACCGAAAAAACTCGACGGGTTTTATTTTTGCCCGCATTTGCCGACCGACGGATGTTACTGCCGAAAACCTAATCCGGGAATGATCGAAGCGGCTTGCAACGATTTTTCGATTGATTTGCAACAGTCGTGGATGATCGGCGATAAGGCTCTCGATGCCGAACTCGGATTTAACGCCGGAATAAAAACGGCGATGGTTTTAACCGGCTACGGCAAAAAAGATGTGGCAAAATTAGTAAGAAAACCCGACATCGTGGCGGAAAATTTACTCGAAGCCGTCTTGCAAATTCTTCAAACTTAAAATTTTTGCAGAGAAAGATATTTAATGCAAAAATTCAAAGACGCGAAGATGCAAAGGAAGAATTACAAAAATAGTTTTATTTCGGATTTAACTTTTTCCGGTAACATAAAATACTTAGATTAATTCTGAAACAGAAAAAAAGAAATGTTACCGTCGGGAACGGATGACTTCTTTCCTGATTTGATTTTCGTTTCGGCGCGAAAGCGAGTTTAGATTTTCTTTCCAGAAGCGGAGATTTTTATTGATTATGTCTGCCAAAATCGTCTTCCAATCTGACAATATCGTCTTCGCCGAAATAATCGCCGGTTTGCGTTTCGATAAAAACTAGCAACTGTGAAGCATCCGGATTTTCGACGCGGTGCGCCGTTTCGACGGGAATATCAACGGCTTCGCCTTTTTCTACTAGAAATTCCCTGCCGTTTAATGTTACTTTAGCAGTGCCGCAGACGACGAACCAATGCTCCGAGCGGCGCGAATGGCGTTGATAGCTCAAACGCTTTCCGGGCAAAACTTCTATTCTTTTAACTTTAAAATCTTCGCTTTCATCCAAAATCGTGAAACTGCCCCACGGTCGCTGGTCGAATTTAGGCGAACTTTCCATTTTCTATTCTCCTTAGTTTCCTTTTTTCATTTAAATTATGTTCAGTTTAGACGAAAAAATCTTTTCCGCCAACACGCAGCAATCTCAAAAGATTCAAACGCTGATAATCGGGCGGCTGATGACGATTTTTCTCCTTCTGATCGCCACCTGGATTTGGCACAGCGGCAGACTAAAACTTTCCTTTGACAATTTTCCGCAGGGACTTTTTCTCGTTTTTCTGATTTCCGTCGGACTGACTATTGTTTATTTTTTCCTATTGCGTTTGAGCAAAAATTATTACTGGCAAATTCGCGTCCAATTTTCGCTCGACACTTTGCTGATAACCTGGCTCGTTTGGCGCACCGGCGATCTGACTTCACCGTATATCACGCTTTATATTGTTTTGATTGCCGTTTCCAGTCTTTTTTTCCGGGCGCGCGGAACGCTTTTAATGGCGGCGATTTGTGTTTTTCTTTTTGTGTCTTTGTCGGTTTTGAGTATGACATCGGTTATTCAGTCGGCAACCTCCGCGCTTGAATTATCGAGAGGTTTGCAGATTTTAAGTTTTCACGCCGTCGCATTTCTGGTCGTCGGATTGCTCGCATCGCGCTTTTCCGACCGCGCTGCTTCGGGCGAACAATTAAAGGAAACGACAAAAACGCTGGCGAATCTGCGCGTTTTGCACGAAAGAATTATCGAATCAATCCGTTCGGGTTTGATTACGACCGATTTAGGCGGAAATATTTATACCTTTAACGCCGCCGCGACTGAAATTACCGGCTATAAATCCGAAGAAATGATCGGTAAACCGATTGCGGGACTTCTTGGAAATCTGCAGAAATCAATCGCGCAGTCGCTTGACATAACCGAAACCGGCGAACAGCCGCCGCGTTTTGAAACCGATTTAATTACGCCGGGTGGTTTCGCCGTGCGCGTCGGCTACAGCATTTCACCGCTTTTCTCGGAAGAAGGCGACGAAACCGGAATGATTATTACGTTTCAGGATTTAACGGAAATTCGTTCGATGGAAGAAAACGTGCGGCGCAAAGATCGTCTGGCGGCAGTCGGGCGCGTCGCCGCTGGACTCGCGCACGAAATCCGCAATCCTTTGGGCGCGATGCGCGGCGCGATACAGGTTTTGCAGCCGACTATTCCGCCCGCGTCAACGCAAGCCGCGCTGATGGATATTGTGCTGCGTGAATCCGACCGTTTGGGCAATATCATTACAAATTTTTTGACTTACGCCCGCCCGCGCGTCAGTAATTTTTCGGAAACCGATGTCGGCGAAGCAGTGAGCGATACCATCACGCTTCTGCGTCACAGCCCGGACATCAAGGAAACTCACGTTCTCAAAACTGAGCTGCCGAAAACTCCGGTTTTGATTTCCGCTGACCCGACGCAGCTTAAACAAATTTTCTGGAATTTAGCCAGAAACTCCGTTCAAGCGATGCCCGACGGCGGAGTTTTTAGCGTTGCCGCCGAAAAAATATCGCCCAACAGAGTGCGGATAACATTTTCCGATACCGGCTGCGGAATGTCCGCCAAACAGGTCGAGCTGCTTTTCGAGCCTTTTTCCAATTCGACGACCGGCGGAACAGGTCTCGGTCTTTCGATTGTTTACCAGATTGTCCGCGATCACAACGGAATGATAAACGTCCGCAGCCGCGAAGGTGAAGGAACGACGATCACGGTCGAATTGCCGTGCGAGTATCGAGGCGACAGTCCGGCGGCAGCTATCGAAGATATAGACGC
This sequence comes from Acidobacteriota bacterium, assembly GCA_030855875.1. Lineage (GTDB taxonomy): Bacteria > Acidobacteriota > Blastocatellia > Pyrinomonadales > Pyrinomonadaceae > SXVE01. The sequence goes on along the minus strand of JALYQJ010000257.1, from coordinate 68 downwards.
GACGCTCGAACCGTCGCGTCTTAAAAGTTTTTTGAATATAAAACATATTGAATCCGTCGAAACTGAAA
>JALYQJ010000252.1 GCA_030855875.1 Acidobacteriota bacterium | reverse complement strand
ATGCGATGTGGATTGGCGACAAAATTTATTACAACTCCGACCGCGACGGGAAATTTAACCTATACGTTTACGATGTTCCGGGCGCGAAAACCGCGCAGGTGACAAATTTCAAAGATTGGGAAGTGCGTTGGGCTTCGTCGGACGACCAAAGCCGTATCGTTTATGAACGAAACGGCGAACTGGAAATTCTCGATACGAAATCGAATAAGCCGACAAAGCTAAATATCAATGTGCCGGACGACGGCGTTCATAAACGGGCGCGAACGATAAACGCGGCGCAATATATTCAAAACGTCGCTCTTTCGCCAAAAGGCGAACGTGTTTTATTCGGCGCGAGAGGCGATATTTTTTCGGCACCGGCTGAAAAAGGCGGAACCCGTAATTTAACCCATTCTTCAAACGCGCACGACAAATTTCCGCGCTGGTCGCCGGACGGTAAACAAATCGCTTTTATTTCCGACCGAAGCGGCGAAGAAGAAGTCTGGCTTTCAGCGCAGGACGGTTTATCAAAACCCGAACAACTGACAAACGGCGGCAGCGCAATGCGTTACGCGCCGGAATGGTCGGGAGACGGCAAGAAAATCGCTTTTTCGGATAAAGACGGCAAGGTTTATATCTTAAATGTCGCCGACAAACGTTTGCTCCAAATTGCCGATGCTCCGCGCGGTCAGGTCAACGATTACGAATGGTCGCCGAAGGGAAACTATCTGACCTTCAGCTATTCCGGCACAAACGGATTTTCTTCCGTTTACATTTACGACGCTGTAAACAATAAATTAAACCGCGTTACAGACGCGATGTTTAATGCTTTTAATCCGGCTTTCGACCCTTCGGGCGATTATCTTTATTTTTTAAGCGACAGGGAATTCGCGCCGCAGATTTCCAGCATCGAATTTAACTACGCATTAAACCGCGAAACGATGATTTACGCTTTGGCTTTGCGAAAAGACGTTAAAAATCCTTTTCCGCCGGAATCCGACGAGGTGGCAATCGTCGCCGAACCGAAACCGCAAGCCGACGACACAAAACTGAAGCCTGAAGACGAACTCAAACCAAAACCGCAGGATGAAAAACAGCCGCAGCCAGTCCCTTTGCCTTCGCAAACCTCGGCAAACCCCGGAACGAGCGCAGATGCGACAAAGAAAAACGTGCCTTCACAGAAACCGGAAATTATTGATTTCGACGGAATTGCCGCGAGAGTGACGCGCGTTCCTCTTCCGCCGGAAAATTACGGCGGCTTGACGGCGAAAACCGGACATCTACTTTATTTTGTTGGCGCGGCTTTTTATTACGGGCGACAATCCGACCGTCAAACCGCGCTGCGGATTTTTTCAATCAAAGATCGAAAGGAAACAAATCTGCTCGACGGCGTTAATAGTTATTCGCTTTCGTCGGACGGCTCAAAACTCATCGCCGGTCAAGGTCCTGCTTTTACTTTGATGGACGCGACTCCGCAAGGAATAAATTCAAAGAAAACGGTTTCAACCGCCGGACTCGTGACGGAAATTAACCCTGAAGAAGAATGGAATCAAATTTTCGGCGAAGTCTGGCGGCGTTACCGCGATTGGTTTTACGTGCCGAATATGCACGGATACGATTGGGCAAAACTGCGCGAGCAATACAAAAGCTGGCTGCCGTTTGTCGCGCATCGTTCCGATTTAAATTACGTTATCGGCGAAATGATTTCCGAGCTAACCGTTCAGCACGCTTACATTGAAGGCGGCGATTTCAATGTTCCGTCTCGCCCGCGCGTCGCTCTGCCGGGTGCGCGTTTTGAAGTTGATAAAAATGCCAACCGATACCGAATCGCAAAAATTTACGAAGGACAAAATGAAGAAGACATTTACCGCTCGCCTCTGACGGAAGTCGGAGTAAACGTTAAAACGGGCGATTACGTTCTGCAAATCAACGGCGAAGACGTGACCGCCGACAAGGACATTTATCAACATTTGCGTAACCGCGCTGACGCGCCGGTGGTAATGGTCGTCAACAGCACGCCCAGTTTGCAAGGGGCGAGAACGATTTCGTATCGCCCGATTACGGATGAAAGCAATCTCGTATATCTCGATTGGATTACGGCGAATCGCCGCCGCGTCGAACAGATGACGAACGGGCGCGTCGGCTACATTCACGTTCCCGATATGGGCGCGAACGGAATCCGCGAATTTATCAAATGGTATTATCCGCAGCTCGATAAGGAAGGCTTGGTCGTTGACGTTCGCGCCAACGGCGGCGGCAATGTTTCGAGAATGTTGATTGAACGCCTCAGGCGCAAGGTTTTAGCCGTTAATTATTCGCGCACCAGCGATTTGGCGAACACCTACCCGGACGGCGTTTTTATCGGACCGATGGCGGCGATTTTAAACGAAAATTCTTCGTCGGACGGCGATATTTTCCCGTATATGTTCCGCGAAGCCGGACTCGGACCGCTCATCGGCAAACGCTCGTGGGGCGGCGTGGTCGGTATTTCAAATCGCGGCGGCTTGATTGACGGCGGCGGAGTCAGCGTCCCTGAATCCGCTCTGGTCAATACGAAAGGCGAATATATTATCGAAGGGTACGGTGTTGACCCGGACATCGAAGTCGAAAACGACCCGAAATCCGTTATCGGCGGAGGCGATCCGCAGCTTGAACGCGCAGTCGGAGAAATAATGAAGAAACTGACGAAACCAGTCCAACTTCCGGCGCGACCCGCCGCGCCTGTGAAAACGAATTAGTGTATTTTATACGGAAACCAAAAAGAAGTAACGATGTAGAATTCTACATCGTTACTTCTTTTTGGTTTCCGCATTCCATAGATTATTCTGTCGAACTTTTTAAATTCTGTGTTCAGAACTGGATGAAATTTAAGTTTTTTGCCTTCAAATCAAGTTGATTTGAAATTTGATTTGACTAACCACTGCACGGGTTTAACCATCGAATTGATGGCGCGGGTCATAAAATCAAATCAATAGTTTTAATTTCATCGCTCACCTGATGATGTTCAGTGTGCAAACCGAAACTCGAAACGGTGCGGGCGACAACTCCCTGTCCGGCTAACCGGAAAGCGAGCCAATTCCAAAACGGCGACGCAGCCCTAAGCGTTGTCGTCCGCTGCGGCACAGACAATTGACCTTTTTATTTGACTTCCAAATTCACCGGAAACCAATTTTTCAATTTCCAATAAAATTTTTGTCACAAAACTCGCGCTGACGGGGTTTTCCTTTTGAAACTTTTTAGGCGCGGCGGGCGTTGCAAATAAAAATTCCGTTCAAATAATTAACCGTTTTATTAGTAAAAACTAAAAAAAGGAGTCGTTGAAATGAAAATTTTTCTATTTGCAGTTGCGCTGGTGTTTACTTTTTCGATTTTCGGTTTTGCTCAAATTGATGCCGACCGCGACGCGGTGCGGCAAGCCGCTTTGGATTACGTCGAGGGCGTTTACGAAGTCAACGCTTCGCGCATCGAGCGCAGTGTTCACCCGGATTTGGTCAAGCGCGGTTTTTATATTAAAAAAGGCGAAACCGTTTACAGCGGTTCTCCGATGACTTTTACGGAACTCGTCAATTTAGCCAAAACGTATAATAAAAGCGGCAAACTTCCGAAAACCGCGCCAAAGGAGATCGTCGTTTTCGACGTTTTAGACCAAACCGCGAGCGTTAAATTAACCGCCGTTTGGGGCATTGATTATATGCATCTTGCCAAATATGACGGCAAATGGATGATTGTCAACATTCTCTGGCAAAGTCCGCCGAAGCCGAATCGTTAAATTTATTAATCGGCGGAAGTCTTTATTTATATTTGTGAAAAGTTATGAAAAATATATTTTTCGTATTCATACAAAATTCAATTGCGCTTTTATTCGTTCTTTTCTTAGGCACGATTTTTATTTCCGCCCAAAATAGCACTTCGGCGGCGACTGAGATTGAAAAAATTGTTCCGTCGTCGTCACCGCTTCCGTCACCCAATGTGCCGCAGCCGCAAACCGAGCCAAACACGGCGGTCGTTGAAGCGAGCGTTGAACCGGGCATTCCTGCGCCTAAATATATGGTGAAAAATGCGCCGGCGCGAATCCCGAGTTTTGAAACGCCGCCGGTGATTGACGGGCAATTAAACGACTCGATCTGGCAGAATGCCGCTGTTTTCGGCGATTTTGTGCAAATCAATCCCGGCGATAATGTAAAACCGACGCATCCGACCAAGTTTATGATGGGCTACGACGCGAAAAATCTTTATATGGCTTTTCGTATTATTCAGGACAGAAACACGGTGCGGGCGACGGTTGCGCGGCGCGATAATATTTTTAACGACGATTACGTTTTGGTTCATCTCGATACTTTTAACGATCAGCGGCAGGCGTATCTGTTGTTTTTCAATCCATTGGGAATTCAAGCCGACGGAACTTTTACCGAAGGTCGCGGCGAAGATTACAGTCTCGACATCGTGATGGAATCGAAAGGCGTTTTGACCGAAGACGGATTTACGATTGAAGTGGCGATTCCGTTTAAATCTCTGCGTTACGAAGCGGGCAAAAACAAACAGTGGGGGTTTCACATCAACCGTCGCGTAAAATACAACAACAACGAATACAATTCGTGGATGCCGGATGACAGAAGCCGTTCGGGTTGGCTTCATAAAGCCGGTCATATCACAGGTTTGGAAGGAATCGAGACGACGCGCCAATTGGAAATCAATCCGAGTTTTACGGTCAGCGAATCCGGCAGACGCACACGCTACACTTTTGACGGCAATCCGGCAGGTCGTTATGTCAACGACGGACTTAAAGCCGAATTTGGAATGACTGCTAAATTTAGTCTGACTCCGACGGTAACGCTCGATTTCGCCTACAACCCCGATTTCGCGCAGGTCGAAGCCGACGCTCCGGTCACAACCGCAAATCAGCGTTTCCCGATTTTCTTTTCGGAAAAACGCCCGTTTTTTCTCGAACGCATAGATATTTTCAACACGCGAATGAACGTCGTCAACACCCGCGCCATCGTTGACCCGGACATCGCTTTGAAATTAACCGGCAGACGCGGCAAAAACACATTCGGAGTGCTTTACGCTTCCGACAATGCGCCGGGAAATTATTCGCTCGACGAACGCGAAAATTTGCTCGGCTGCCAACAATTGCGGCTGGCGACTCCGAACGCCAATAACATTTGCGGAATTGAACGATTTGTTGATAAAAACGCCGACATCGGAATTTTGCGCTTAAAACGCGATGTCGGCAGACAGCATAGTTTGGGATTTTTCGCCACGACTTATAATTTTCCCGACCGTCACAACAACACCGCCGGATTTGACGGACGATTTCGTTTGAGTCCGAAAATCGTTAGCGAATTTCAAATTCTCGGCACAAATTCGCGGCGGCTTTTCTACGACCCGAATATAAACGGCAATGTTTACCGCACCGGCAACGGTTTTGGCTACTCATATTCGATTGATCGTTCCGACCGCAATCTTTTCGTGACCATTAACGGCGTGGGAAGAACCCGCGATTATCGCGCCGATGTCGGTTTCACGCCTCGCACCAATACGAATCAGCATCGCTCTTTCATTCAATATGTAACAGACCGCGATGCCAAAAAAAGTATCATTTTCAAACGGCTCAACAATGATAGCGTCATCAGCCACGATTGGCTCGGACGGACGCAAAATTGGCAGACGAATACGCAGGGAATGCTCGCTTTGCAAAAACAAACTTTTGTCGGCGGCGGTATTGAATTCGGTTACGAGCGCGTTTTTGAAGAAGAATTCGGCGCACGACGCACGGCTTTAAAACCATTTCAGGGAAGTTTTTTCGGAAACAGTTCCGAACGCTCGTCGCATCGAAAAGAAGTTTACGGTTTTGTCGAAACTTCGCCGACCAAACAGATTTTCGCGTTATTGGTTTTGAGTTACAGCCAGGGCAATCTCGATTACGATTTGGGCGCGGGACCGTATCGGCGCGTCAGTCCGGCGGCGTTGGCTGGTTCTTCCAAAATTGATCCGGGCGCGGGCAACCAGTTTTATCTCGAATCGAGCCTGCGTTATCAACCGACAGCCGCGTGGCAGGCGCAGTTTAATTACACCAGAACCAGACTTGTTCGTCAGGACACGGATAGAGTCGCGT